>DATLTL010000072.1:0-4910 GCA_035533635.1 Nitrososphaerales archaeon | reverse complement strand
CAATCCAGGCACTCTCCACGTTCGTCGGGTTGTACCCGCCGCCCCCCATTGCGAGGATTCTTCCATCGCAAATCCTGTGGGATAATTCGTGCAGTTTACTTGCTGCATAAGCGTGAGCCTTTGAGCTGTACTGTAGTTGCGCGATCGGATCTCCAGAAAGGCCGTCCGCGCCGCACTGGAAGAAGATGAATTCCGGTTCAAAGTTTTCCAGAAATTTCTCAATCCTGTCAAACGACTTGATGAACTGCTCGTCTGCAGATCCTGGATCAAGCGGAATGTTTAGCTTCGTTCCGCTTGCTTTGTCTTTTCCTGTTTCGTTTGCGAAACCCGTTCCGGGATAGAGGAACCTGCCGTCTTCATGTATGTCTCCAATTATGACTCGCTCGTCCTTCTCGAAACCATAGTACACGCCGTCGCCGTGGTGCGCATCAATGTCTACGTACGCGACAGTTTTCATTCCAATCAAATTAATTGCTCTTGAGATCGCTACAGCCGCGTCGTTAAAGACGCAAAAGCCGCCTGCCCGCTCCCTTTTTGCGTGATGCAATCCACCGATCGGGTTGAAAAAGTGGTCAGTCTTTTTTTCCAGGATCTGATTCATTCCAAATAGAGTCGTACCCACGGTGTACAGCGACGCCTCGTAGACGCCAGGAAAGGCTGGCGTGTCCCCGTAATCCAGGAAGCCTTCTCCTATTCTTGATTTTTCTTTGACAAACTCGACGTATTCCTTCGTGTGGAATAGAAGTAGATCTTCTTCAGTAGCGGCGACCGGCTTTGACAGATGTACGGATCTTGGTCGCTCCACTGCTAATTTTCCAAGAGCTTTCACAAATGAATCTGTCCGGGAGTTGTTCATCGGATGGCCTGCAGGAAATGAATAGCGTTCTGACTCGTAGCCCCAAGCTATCTCCAGCTTGCAGTCGTTAGATCTCCGCGTTAACACTAAATACTCGCTTCCAATAGTCTAGTGGAAGAAGAGCACCAATGGCGACCTTTGCACGAGTAAAGCTTACCAGTACAAACCTCACGGGTTTGGAAGACGTTTGCCGGGAAATAAAGGGCATTACTGAAAAGACCGGCGTAAAGGTCAAGGGTCCGCAGCCGCTTCCTACGAAAAAATTGCAGATATCTACGATGAAATCCCCCAACGGCGACGGCACAAAAACTTGGGACAAGTGGGAGATGAGGATTCACAGGCGTTTGATCGATCTTGACGCCGACGACCGGACCATGAGACAACTGATGCGCCTTCGCGTGCCCGAAGACGTCTTCATCGAAGTAAACCTCTCTCAAAAGTAGTTTCAATTTTCCGCTCGATAAAAACGAATTTCCTTCAGGATTATCGAAGTAAACCTCAGTACGAAGTAAATTTTTAGAAATCTTTCGATAAATAAATTTGGAAAAGCCCTTGTGGTTTTTTCCAACGCTGTTTTTTGGCGCGCTATTTTTTGGAGGACAGCCACCACTCGAGATACTCGCTGTGCTGGTCCCTCTTTTTCCTGGACTCGTCTGACTCTTTTCGCAATTTGTCTCTGATGTTGACGAGCTCGTCCTTCGTAACATACAGGCCGCAGCCCTTGCATGCGTACCTTTTGGTTTGAGTGTCGAAAAACAGCGAAGCCCCGCATTCCGGGCAGGATTGTTCTGGCATCGCAATGTCACAATCCTATTCAAACGGGTTTAAACCTTTCCGGACATTATTCGGAGATTATCTCATCTCCGATCTTCACTTCACCGCTCTCTTCTACGCTCGCGTACACTCCAGTGAATCCTCCGTGGTTTCTTGTTATGTTTTCCTGGATCTTTGGAGTCGCCTTGGCAGTCTTTGGGTCGAGAGTCGGTATTGAACATCTCGAGTTTTTCTCGAGGATCTTTATCTTTGCCTTGCCTACGCTTAGTGTTTTGCCAACTAGATCATCCTCGTAGAATGGTCTTTGATCTTCCCATTCGGCGTAGATGTTCGCGCGAAACCTCTCTGGATCTGACTCTACAACAGATTCCGTCTCCAGTTGCCTCACCGTGCTCAAACCTATCAGGGACACTGGCTTTGAATCGAAATTTCCCTTTTCGTCGAACTTTAGACTGACTTTGAGGGAGTACTTTTTCGCGAGATAGGATGCCATCTCTTCCATGCTCAGTCTATTTTCATTTGAGAAAAACTCCAGTTTTTTGAGGTCATTTTGGGGGTACTTTGGTTCGAAAAGTAGCAACTCCGGGACCTGCCTTGCGGTGATCCAACCCCACGGAAACTTTGTTTCATTTTTTCTGCTTTCGTCCATGAATGCGTAGTACCTGTCTCCAATCATTCCGCTTTTGTCGAGTCTTGTCTTCTCAAGATATTCTCCCTTCATGCTCTTGACTGGATATCTTCTGAGTCTTGCGACCTTGCCCAAGCTAATTCCGGGGTGAACTCTCAAATTATCTCTGCAATTCCGCAACTAGTTCGTAGAAAACTCGACGATTGTTGAGACGGCGGCAAAATTCCAGAAACATGTATTGAAATCCGGGAGAACTGGTAAAATGAGCTCTGATTAGCTCTTTCATTAAGATAACACAATAGTTTGGCCGGTTCAATTGTTTCTGAGCTCTTCTCTTGGCGAACCCCTTGAAACGAACTGTTCGAGCTTTACCGAGCTTTTTTCTAGCGCTGAATCGGAGACCATTGGAACTAGACATCTATTGTACCCTCTCCCCCCAGGGGGAAAATGGCGTATAAAGAGTAAAAGGGGTAGGGCCGCCGATTGGGCTAGCACCCATCGCTCCGCGAATTTGTTACTTTGGAAACAAGGTAATTTCTAACATTTCATCTAATTTTAGGGCACTCTTGATTGCAGGGCGAAGCCTCGGATTTCTAATTTCCGAGGCATTTTTACGGTTCTGTCCGTAGGGGTTTTTGGGCTCCGCCCAAACTGCCAAGCAATTTTATTTGACTCTTGACCGTGATTTTCTCCTAAGATCTTATATTGCGGGGGCGGCGGGGGTGGTCGTTCTTTTTGCATATTAGGAAGAGAGGGTGCTAGGATATGGTTTGAATTCCATCCAAGAAATGAGATTCTTGGTCAGAAATCCCGCGAAATCCCGCTTATGTTGAATAACAGACGTATATTTGAAGGAAAATTCAGTATTATGCATATGCGAATCTTCATTTGCCTATGTGAAATACACTTCAAAGAAATTGTAAAGAAACAACTCCGCGTTATGGAAGATAGGAAATTTACCAAAGAGTTCGAGCATGAAAGATGTCAAAAGGTTCCGTGTGAGATAAGGGCTACGCATGAAGTTGTGATTGATATTTGAAGAATCATCCCTACCCTTTGGCTCAGTTGTGTCTAGGACAGTCGTGTGCAAGCGCATAAGTAGCCAGTGTTGATGCTCAATTTATGGCCACTTCACTTTCGAAACGCGACGCGGAAATAGTCAAGAATCTTCTTGCTACTCGTGCTGAAATAGCCGCTCGGCTACTATCCGAGAAGTTAGGAATTTCTCCGAGCGCCAATCAACCTACGTCCAAAGAATGGGGAAAAGAATACTTGTCAATAATGTACTCGTCAACCTTGGAGAAATATGGTTGGAGGCAAATAGAATTTCTAGTCGCTACGGTGGGCGGAAAAACTATGGCCATAGGAAAAGAGTTGCTAAAACACGATCAGGTTGCTTACGTTGCAAGAACCATAGGACAGTTTAACATCGACTTGAGAGTAGAGATATTTGTTCGAAGTAATGATGATCTTATCAACATGATCGAAGAGGTGAAGGCTATGGATGGGGTCAAGGAATTGATTTGGAGCGAAATTGTAGAAGTGGTCGGTAGGAAGGATCACATATCAGCGGAAACACTCGCGGCGCTGAAGAGAAAAGAAGCAATAAAACCTGTAAAATAGAGCCTGAGAAGTATTTTCAGTCCGCTCCTTTACTTTCATGGCATTTTCACCTTTGAGGCATGAGTCTCAAATTTGTTAATCCGTTCCACATCATGCTTACTGAATGGTCAATTGGTAATGGAGCGAACTTGATTTAATCCCATCCTAAGGTTCTTTGCTAGAGTTCTCAAGTAATCGAGGAAGATTCCAAGTTGAAAATTCGCTCCTTTCAATAATAATGTAATGCCTTAATTTGAGGTATATCGAATACGGCAAACTCTGGTATCTTATTCTCAAACCAAGACTTCGCTAGGGTGTGGACATAATCCGCAATTATTGTTTCGCCCTTCCAGTTGGTTAGTTTGTAATTAGAAGAAATTTTAGCACCGTGTGATCTCGGTCTTTCGTTGGCATTCATGTTTCAATTCTAGAGTCTGTTCCCATTAAAATGTGTTAGAAATCACACTAAGATCTGTGTTTCCTTTAGGTTGAGGAACCATAAAGTGATGTTCATATGAGTATATGACTGATGATTCTGAACTTAGGCGGATTAGTCTCCTGCTTCCTCAAGAGACTAGTGCTGCTCTAAAAGATGAAGCCCGAAAGCGCAACAAGACTGTAAATTCCTATTTGCGTTCCTTAATTGAAGTTGAGTTAGGCCATCCTCTAAAGGTGCGCCAGCAAGGCAAGCATCGACCTACGTCTGTGTACAAGGCTCAGAGTCTCGAAAAAGAAATTGACGCTGCTTCAAGGAAAGGCTCGAAATATTTTCCTTGAGGCTGAAATAGAATTTTGGGTCTATCAAACGAAGAAAAGCAAGCCATCAACTTTCAACTAAAGCGCAAGTTGAATCCAGCACGCTTCCGTGGTATGAGCCCGAAGATGGCTGCAATCGTAGGTTATTTCCTAGATGAGAAATTCACCGATCCTGCAATTAACGAGATGGCAATCACTTCTGATGGATTCGTTATGGCGGGTCATGAAGGCGACATCGGACTAAATGACATGATAGGCACAGACGAAGACCTCAATCGAAATATCGATAGTCTG
>DATLTL010000071.1:0-3559 GCA_035533635.1 Nitrososphaerales archaeon | reverse complement strand
TAACCTGAAGAACCTCAAGTACATTGTCGTTGACGAGATTCATCAGCTGGCAGCAGATAGAAGAGGTTCTCAGCTCTCCTTCGGATTGGAGAGGCTCGAAAAAGTTGTGGGAAAGGAATTGCAGAGAATAGCGCTTTCCGCGACCGTCGCAAACACCCAAGAAATGGGCATGTTTCTCTGCGGAACGAGAAGGAAATTTCGATTGGTTGACACGAGTAACATCAAAAAGCTTGTTGAATACAAAATCGAATTTCCTACTCCGACAAATGAAGACGAAATGCAGGCGAGAGAACTTTTCGTTTCATCGCAAACTGTGGCAAGGCTCCAGAGGATAATAGACCTCGTGCAGGGTCACGAAAGGACTCTGATCTTTGTGAACAGCAGAACAGTTGCAGAAGTACTAGGGTCGAGGCTCCAAATGCTCGGGGTCAAGGCGGGCGTTCACCACGGCTCACTGTCTAGAGAGGAAAGGGAGAGGTCAGAGCAGGATTTCAAGGATGGAAAATTGAGCGCTCTAGTGTGCACGGCTACCTTGGAACTGGGAATTGACATTGGCGCAGTGGATCTCGTAATCCAGTACATGTCGCCGAGGCAGGTAAACTCGCTGATTCAGAGAGTGGGAAGATCCGGTCACAGTCTTTCCCGCAAGTCAGAGGGAATAATTTTCTCAGTTAGCCCGGAAGATGCGACGGAATCCATTAGCATATCGAAAGAGGCGCTTTCCGGTCATCTCGAACCAACATTCTTCTACCGTTCTCCGCTGGATGTCCTGGCTCACCAAATTGCGGGACTCTTAATGGAATACGGAGAGATTGAAGTTGATTCCGTGCTAACTTTGGCGCATGCATCCTATTCATTTCAATCTCTAACAAAGAACGATCTGATTTCTGTGACTCAGTTCATGGAGAAAATGGGTTACATTACGATATCTGGCGAGAAACTGATCAGGAGAAGAAAGTGCCGAGAATACTATCTTCAGAACCTGTCAACTATACGTGACGAAAAGAGGTACCACGTAATCGACGTCACTTCGCATAGCAAAGTTGGCATTCTGGGCGAGGAATTCATGCTTATTCACGCTGAAATTGGCCTGCATTTCTTCATCAAAGGAAGAGCGTGGCAAATTGAGTCGATGCAGGAGGAAAACGTGTACGTGACACCCGTTGTAGATCCCAGCGCGGCCATTCCAGGGTGGGACGGCGAGCTTATTCCCATTCCACGGTCCGTCGCAAAAAGTGTTGGAGCCGAGCGACGGAAGATCGAATCATTGATTTCGAACGGCGACGCGAAAGAAATGTTCCCTGATGTCGAGAAATCTGCAAGGCAAGCGGTAATCGATGAAATAAGAAGCCAGGTTAAACTCTCCAAGGTTCCAACGGACAAACGAGTCGTGGTTGAGAGGTTCATGAACTATCTAATCGTCCACACTTCCGCGGGAGATAGGATCAATACAACTCTGGGTGAATTATTTGAAGAGAGACTCTTGCGAATGGGAGGGCTCGTCAGAAACTGGTGGAGCGACGGCTACAGAATATTGATTGAATTCTCAACGGAAGAGTTCGAGCTGGAACAGATAACGCAAAAGTTATTCCATTACGATTCTACGGTGGTTGGATTTTTGGACGCAGTAATGAGAAAGCACTTTCCCTTCGGGTACGAGATGAAGTTTATCGCCGAGCGCTTTGGCGCGTTGAAGCGCGGAAGACTGCTATCAGGAGACGCATTGAAGGAGCTAGGAGTAAAGTTCCGATTCACGCCGATTTACGAGGAAACAATGAGAGAGGCCTTCGCGACAAAGATCGACATTCCGGGTAGTACGGAGATCTTGAAGACAATCAAAGAAGGAGAAATTCAGCTGGTCAATGTCGAAACAGAAAATCCCAGTCCACTGGCCATGTACATCATTACCAGGTACGCCGAATCCGAGGATTATGAAGAGGCGAGCGTAAACTCAGTAGAGTCGATGAAGGCCTACGCGGAAAAAGAGGTGGTAAGCTTACTGTGCTTTGACTGCGCGCATCTGAAAGAGATCGCAAGGGTCGGAGATCTTCCAGAGGAGCCAAAATGCGAAAAGTGTAGCTCCAGACTGCTCGCGGTACTGTTCTATGGTGCGAGGTTCACTACAAGCGCACTCCTAAAGAAAAAAGCAAAGCAGGACCTATCGGAAGAAGAAAAGAATACGATTGCAAAGACCAGGAGATCAGCGGACATCATTCTCTCTTACGGCAAGAAGGGCGTGATTGCGCAGTCAGTCTACGGCGTAGGTCCGCAGATGGCGGCCAGAGTTTTATCGAAAATGCAGGAATCCGACGAAGCGTTTTACGAAGATCTGCTAGAGGCAAAACTGAAATTCATCGAGACAAAAAAGTACTGGAATTAGAGAAGAATGTCAGAACAATATGAATTGAGGTTTTGCGATAGATGCATGACAAGGACGAAACATCTGATTGTAAATTTTGAAAACGTGCGAAACCCAAGGGGATATGCTAACTTTCAGTGCGAAAAGTGCGGAAGGCAAAGAAGGATGCGACTGCTGCGGCCGAGTGCGGAATCATCGTACTGATTTTGTGCGCGAGACCTTGGCACCCATTTTGCGGGAAGCAGCTTCTATTGCTCGGGACGCGTCTTCAATCGCGATGAAACCCGCATTCTTTCCATCAGGCCGAGTTGTCAGAATGATCTGCACATGGATTACTGATTCCCCTTTTTCAAATCCTCTGGGATGCGATTTGATGTACAGAAGCGATTCGTACCTTCTCGAAATCCGTGAAATAACTGGAGATAGTCGCGACTCGGAAATTCCAACAAGCTTGATCCAATTTTCGGCGCGTACAAAATTGGATGTTTTCCTTAGAAGCGGAACAGCAGAGTCTAGAAAAATCGCCTTCATCTCTGCGGGAACGCCGGGAAGTAACAAGATTCGGGTGCTTCCACATTTAGCTAGCACAGCGGGCGCGCTACCAACGGGATTCTGGAGTGGTGTTGTTCCCTGAGGAATCATCGCCATCTTCAGGCTGGACTTTGTGAGTCTGCGACGGGACATTTTGAAAATAGCAGATCTTCTCTTGTAACTGATGCGAACCATGTTGACAGCGTTGGCGTCAAGCGTCAATCGCTTTTTAAGAGAAAGTGCCAGCCCGCGAGACGTCATGTCATCATACGTCGGTCCGAGTCCGCCAACGGAAAAAATCCATTCGGGTTTTCGGGAGAGGCATTGCTTGAAAGCAAGTGAAATGGCGTGGAGCTCGTCTCTGACGATGGTCTTTCTGTCAACTTTGAACCCGAGTTTGACGAGTTTCTTCGATATCCAGAAGGAGTTTGTGTCCAGAGTCGTCCCGTTCAGGAGCTCGTTTCCAACAACGAGGATTTCGGCTCGCTTCTGCCGAGGGGTCATACGGAAACGTTCATCTCATTGCGATTTAAAACTGAGCTGAATTTCAATGAAATCAATATTCCTCGTCGGGACTGCGGGCTCTGGCAAATCCTCATTGTGCTCCGTATTGCACCCTTGGTTTGAAGAAAGGAACGCAACGGTGGCATCGGTGAATCTCGATCCGGG
>DATLTL010000070.1:0-5041 GCA_035533635.1 Nitrososphaerales archaeon | reverse complement strand
TTGCATCTAATTGAGAGCTTCCAAAAATGGCAAAAGGCGTTTGGCAACATTAGTTGGGAAAGGTATTTAGAGAGAATATTAGGACTAAGGGAGACTGGAGACTCGGCAAAAGAAATCGCAAGGCACTTACTGGCCGAAAGCCAACGATTGCCTGAGAAGCTATAGGAAGGAGATTAGTTTGGGTGTAAAGAAAAGAGTTCAGAGCGCAACTGCAAAGGTTACCTCACGTTTAAAACAAATGGGATTCGCCCGAAAACTCGGTAATCCAAGTTCAACTGATTCTCTCGCGAATAGGGGAATCGAATGGATTTACTTGATTGCGTTATTCTTGCTCATGGCTGGCATAATAAACGCCGTTGGTAACGCTGGCACAGCCGGCATTGACCAGCAAACTATAGTTCCAAACGCCAGTATTCAGAACATGACCGAGACTTTCATTATGCTATTTGGCTACATAGTCGGGGCCCTTGGAGCTTACGCTCTCTATCTGAGTGGTAGGCAGACTATCAGGGCCCGATCCGCAGAAATGTTCTTCGTTGGAGGTATTGCCCTAATTGCTGTGGCCATGACTCTGGGCTACTATATCATCAATGCAAAGGGCGGATAGAGTAACTGTCTAACCCACCAAGATTTCGTAAACATCATTCGCTCTGCCCTCAAACATATCCGAGGAGACCGTGTCCACCTCGACCTTTATTCGCTGATTCTTGCTCTCCGTTTCAAATTCTTCGGTAGCAAACAAGACGGCGTCACTTTTGAATCGCGTCATTCTTCCACCTACTATTTCCCTTTCCCATGTAACACCAACATCGCTTTTCTTGGGCCTCATTTTGGTGAGACTAAGAATCAAGATCGACTTTGAGTAGAATCTTGCTAGCTGTTGAATAAGTGAAACCAACACAGTCGCTCTGTGATTCGCAGTCTTCGCATCGGTCAATGAGAGCGAGACTGAAAACAGGTTTTGAAGCGTGTTCAGAGAATCTATGACAACTAGTCCTCCGTTACGATTTGATTCTTGAACGGTTAGAATCGGATCCTCTATGTTATTGCTGGGCTGCAGAATATTCAGATCTAATTTAGAGATTCTTTCGAATTCTAACTTCGATAGATTCTGAAGCATTGACGAAAATTGAAGATCAAAATCGAGATAGTGCACTTGTTGTTTCGAGTTCAGGCATTCGAAAACTATTGCCTGAATTGTCTTGACCTTGATTCTAGGATCGTTGTAAGCAAGTGACACTATCTCCGATTCCAGAATATTCTGAACCAGATTTGTCAAGTATTTCACAGGACAATTACCAGCAGATGCTCAAAGAGACTTTCTACGTTTTGAAGGAGATAGACTGAATGTTTAAAAGTTTGAACTCGTATTTCCCGAACCTGAGAACCACGCAGGGTGGGATGCATAGTAGGATATCAAATCCCTAGTCCCGAGGTTGGGGTCGCGACCTCGAGTGGAAGAGCTTACTACCGAATTTCCACTCTTATGAAACGAATTGGCATCTCCTTTTCAGACATTCTTCTCAATCAACAGTCACTCGTGCAATTTGGTGAATCGACAGCTCAAACAACAAGTATTCTTGACCGTAACCTGAAACTAATTATCACAACGAGGAAGGAAAGGCTGCTTTTGCGGGGAAACAACATTGTCTGTATTGAGGATCTTGGCGACGATGCCGGACTGGCAAAGGAAAAATTGTTTTCAATCCTTTATCCCCCAAAACCTGACGATTGGTTTGTCGTCGGAATAGATCCCGGCGAGCGAACTGGAATCGCCGCCTTCATTAATCAGCGAGAAATTGAAACCCTGGTACTACCAACTTTCGAGGCAACGCTAGCACGAGTATCCGAGTTAATTGATAACGCGCCAGACATCAGGAAGATCGTAAAAATCGGACGCGGCAATCTCTATCTCGCAAAGACGATAGCCAGGATTATTGAAGCGCGATACAAGGATTGCGTCAAGATTAATCTAGTCAATGAAAATGGCACGTCCGTTCTAAAGAGAAGAGGAAATTTTGGTCGGGGCACTAAAGATCAGCGAGCTGCAAGATCAATTGCATTCCGTGACGGCCAAGACTACAAATAATCACTCAGGCGAAAGAATCAGTTTCTTTACTGTCTCAACGTTCCGCTTGTCATCTCCTTCCTTGTCGATTGGTGTTTCGAGAACGACCGGGATGTGAGATAGTTCTTTCATATTCAGAATGGCGGACATGCCCGCTCGCCCTATCTTTCCATCGCCAATGTTTTCGTGTCTATCCAAACCATCTCCAAGATTCCCCTTGGAATCGTTCAGATGTATAAGAAAGAGCTTGTCCAATCCGATCTGATCATCGAAATCTAGCATTGTTTTTTTGACGGCGTCCGCTGAACGAAGGTCATAACCAGCTGCAAAGGCATGGCACGTGTCAAAGCATACACCTATTCGGTCCAAATCGAGCGTATTGTCGATTATTCTCTTTATGAATGGAAACTCGGATCCTGTGCTGTTTTTGACACCCGCAGAATTCTCAAGTAATAATTTGACGCTCGATTTCGATGTTTCGTGCAGTGCGCTATTGCAAGCCTGGATGATTCTTTTTTGACCTGCTTCTATGGACGTTGCCATGTGACTTCCGAAATGCAGCACCAAGCTTTGCACTCCAAGTTCTTCACACCTTTCGATTTCTCGCTTCAAGACTTCAACTGACTTTGAATAAAATGTTTCATCAGGGGACGAAAGATTTGGAAGATACGGCATGTGAGCAAAAGGTTGGAACCCGTGCCGCTGGGTTTTCTTTCGGAAAAATTCGACTTGTTCGGATTTTAGCTTTGACGCATCCCATCTTCTGGGACTGCAGGTAAAAATTTGGAAAGCTCCAACACATCCTATCTCCATTGCCCTGTCTACTGATTCATCCAGTTTTCCAGAAATCGAAACATGTATTCCAACGGCATGATTCTTTACTTCCTGAAAGCTTACCGACAATATCTCAACTCCATTTGGCAGACAAAATCAAATCTTTGTCCTCGATCGACTTGTATGACGTCAAGCTTTAATAAGCATCAATGAAAAAATTGAGTCAAACAGACTAGCGGGGTGGGGAAGCCAGGTTATCCCGGCGGGCTCATAATGTGGGCTGTTTCAGCAGCGTTAGATTCAGCGTTACCATGAGAAACCCGCAGAGCGGTGGTTCAAAATATTCGCAGAAATCATTTCTGCGCAGATGAAAGTCCACCCCCCGCTACTTGTTTTTGCAGAGAGTTGGGTATCACTCTTGAACTCTTGGCGCCAAATAGAACTGAATCTTCCCTTTGCTGTTCTCGCCAAGTTTGAATTCCATTCTTAGAGGCATCTTGCTGGAATACTCGAATTTTATTGTGTCAGAAGCCGATCCTGCTGCCTTTGTAATTTTGAGCAGGTACTCAATACTGTAAGTCGATTTTGCTTCCTTTTCCGCTGAGAGATTTACTAGATCGCCTTTTCCCCCTTCGGCCTTTTCAAGCACCACCGAAGCCTTGCCAGTATCCCCCTTGCCAGAGAACAGGACTTTGTCCTTGTCGGCGTCTATGCTGATGTGGTTTGAAATGGCGGACACATCATTGAGCACACGATCAAATGCTGGCTCTGTGGTAACAAAATTTGCGTCAAAAGTCAGCTTTGGAAGAGGAGTGTTGTTCTGGCTAGATTCTATCAGGTGAAGCTCAAATTCGCGTTTGTAACCATTGCTCAACTTCAGACTTAGCGAATCAGATCCACTTCTCGAGATCTCTATGGAATCTTTGCTTTCTGCTCTTCTGATCAATTTCGCAAAGTCCTCCATCCGCACAGTGAACCTGTCGGATTTCTCACAAGAGAATTTTTGGAAGTCTTCGCTCGGCCAGAACAGATCAACGAGCGCTACGTGAGAAGGATCCATGGCGCGAAAAGTGATGCCATCAGGTGAGACATCAAAAGTCGCTTCTTCAACGAGGGTCTGAATTGACGCGGTTACAGCTTTCCATTCGCTTGGAGTCTGAGATCTGGCCATAAAGCCGGTTGATTTTGAAGTTTCTCCAGGCATCTCAAGCTAACTCTATAGTAAGGATATTTAATACTTCATTGAATGCGACGCGCGCAAGCTCAACTGTACTGCCTCCAGGTGAAGGCACATTTTTCGCATCTGAAGAACTGTGTCGGAGGTTCGTCGCCACTTCTTGTTTGCAAGAACCACCAGAAGGCAGTGTTGTGACCGCATTTGGGGCACTCCACATTAGTCGTCGGCATGGTTTTGATTTTTTCTTCCCTGTCTCCGACGACCTTTATCGTTGATGAAGAATCGGAATCTATTTCTTCCGGAAGCGTAATGCTTGTTTCTGCCTCTTGCGAGTAGCCGCACTTGTCACAAACTTGCAAGGGAATTGGCTTTTGCGCCTTAAATCTAAGTCGCATTCCGCACTTTGGACAGAATTTCATCTTATATCACTAAATTGGTCTTAATTCCATAAATGAGCAAGAGATTTTGAGCGATTGGCTCGGCTGAAGTTTCGAGCCGTACTGCTTTTATGTGCTTTGTTGAGAACTGCCCGATTCGTTATTCTTTGCGGCGTGATCTTCCGTCGCTGAAGCAGTTCTGATTCCTATCGAAGGGAATGCTTTCTTTGTCACCACTAAGAGATCTGATATTTTCTCCTGAGAGAGTTCTATTGCTTCGAGTAGAGCTTTTGTAGGTTTGCTCCCATCAGTATGAATTTGGATAGTAAGAGTCTTGATCAAAGGATGCGGAGGGGGAACGCCGGCAAATTTCACATGTTTCACATTGAGCAATTCTCTGTGAACAATATCAGCGAGACTGTAATCCTCCTTTTCAATTTGCACGCTGATCGCATTATCTGCAATGGAATTTACTTTTAGATTCAAGGAAGGGAGAGAGAAAGCGTCAAAACGGCCCTTATATGTCTTCTTCAAAGGACAGATATTGAGACGCAACCTTTTGGGCGATCTAGTATTATTCTGGTAATGAAGAGGCACTTGTCAAATGTATACACCAAAGACTAATGACGAGCGAAAGGTAATTCT
>DATLTL010000069.1:0-2557 GCA_035533635.1 Nitrososphaerales archaeon | reverse complement strand
TTGATTGGAATAACCTAAACAAGTACAATTTGCCCAGCAGAGCAGTTTGCTGAAAGGCGCAACAGCTGGCATTGTTGTAAATAAGAATTGTGAAAATCATTCAGTCAATCAATCATTCAGTCAATCAATCATTCAGTCAATTTACTCAGCAGTTTATTAGACGCCAAGGCCCATGACAGCTAATACACGAATTGCAATGATTCAATTAATTTCATACACAAATCGGCTCTGCCTCGTTATCGGGTGAAAAATGAGAGCGTTTCACTTCGGGTCAAGGTCAAGTTTTTGTTCGGTCAGGATTAGGAACGATCTCGGCAGAATAACCCGACGTTCTCAGAGTTTGCAAAACATCTTTGCGAAAATCAGATTCAGCCCTATCTTGGTTTCTTGCGAATACTTTACCGCTGATATCAATTGTATGTCGAACGTTGAAGGATCGGTAGTCCCTTTGGTCGTCGTCCATATTTCTTGAAGCGACAATTCTGTATAATTGGCTTTTACTCAGAAATCTGTCAATTTTTGAGCGATTGTTTCAGTAATTCTAGCCAATTGTGAGAAATACCGATTCCCGCTCTTTGAGCTGGGGTTTGACCTTCAAGTTCTGAGTGTGGCTTTGCAAAATTATAGTGAATCCTCATTCCTTCTGCGACTGGGGTTTCATAGTTTTTCCAGCCACGTTGAACCTTAACTCGTTCTCTCAGAGTACCGTTCAATCGCTCGATTCGATTGTTTGTTGCATGAGGTTTGTTTATTCCGACTTTGGCAATATGAATCGGTCTTGTACTGGGGTTAGGAAAAGCGTTCTCAGTACAACCCCAGTACGCTCTATTTGCATCTGTGAACAGTCTTTCAGGAATCAAACCGCGAGAATTTCTAATTGCATCTTCCAGTCCAGCTTTGCAACCGACATTATCGCGGTAATGCGAGAGTTTAGAGGCTAGAAGGAATCGAGTTTTCCGATCCATCACATTCCAGAGATATGCGATATTCTTCGAGGTTTTGTTCGTAACTCCACCCTTCATTTTTACAGAGTTCTCAAAGAGAAGAGCTCATTTTGATAGTTTTCCCGGATTCTCATAGATGTTTCCGGAATTTTGCCGCACTCTCGACAAACGTCGAGTTATAGTTGCGGAATTGCAGAGTTGATTTGAGACTTTACCTCAGATGTTCGCGTCGAAGGTCGAGTTTTCCCGAAAGTTGTTGCCGCGATTCAGAGAGGTTTTGAGAAAAATGGCAAAAAAGATAGTTGGGGAGAATTTAGTATTCTCCGCCCATTCCGCCGCCAGGTGGTCCGGCTGGAGCTTTGCTCTTTCCGGATGCGATCACGTCGTCGATTCGCAAGATCATGCAAGATGCTTCGGTAGCGGCTCTGATGATCTCTTCCTTGACAGCGACAGGTTCGACAACATCGTCTCCCATCATATCCGATACCTTACCGGTTCTGACGTTGATTCCAAACCACTTTTTGCCTTGTCCGTGCTTTGCTCGCAGGTCGACTTGCGTGTCGATCGGATCCATTCCCGCATTATCTGCAAGTGTCAGCGGAATGACTTCGAGCGCATCCGCGTATTTCAGCACAGCTAGCTGCTCTCTGCCGGAGAGTTTGCTCGCGTATTCACGCAGCTTGGATGCAATTTCCGCTTCGGGTGCTCCGCCGCCTGCAACTATAGCTGGCTTTTCCAGGACGTCCTTTACAACCATGATTGCGTCGTGGATGCTCCTCTCAGCTTCGTCAACGACACGCTGCGAGCCGCCTCTGACGAGAATCGTGACAGCTTTTGGATTCTTGCAACCTTCGATGAACACCCATTTGTCGGACTCGATCTTCCTCTCCTCCACGAGCTGCGCGGCGCCGAGGTCCTTCGAAGTGAGATCTTCAAGATTCGTAACAATCCTGCCGCCGGTCGCGCGAGCAAGTTTGGTCATGTCGGATTCTTTGGCCCGCCTTACAGCGAGGATTCCCTTCTTCGCGAGGAATGATTGCGCAACATCGTCAATTCCCTTCTGGCAGATGACGACGTTTGCCTTTACAGATTCTAACTTGTCAACCATCGCGGAGAGCATCGAGTTCTCTTCGTCCAAGAATTTCTTCATCTGTGAAGGATCGTTGATCCTTATTTCGGCAGAGAATTCGGTCTTTTCTATTTCGAGCGCAGAATTAATCAGCGCGATCTTTGCACCTTCGACGCGCTTTGGCATACCAGAGTGAACGACTTCCTTGTCCAATACGATGCCCTTGATCAGTTTGGTATCCTCGGTAGAGCCTCCGGGCTTTTTCTCGACCTTTACGTTATCAATGTCCACCTTGTACTTGTCGTCTTCTGTCTTGTCTGCGATCTGGAGAAGCGCGTCAACGACAATGGCTGCTAAATCTGCGCTGTTATCAGCAACGAGCTTTGTCTGCATGCTTGTCTGCGCGACGTGGTTTAGGGCAACTTTGTCGCCGGGCTTTATCTTTACGGAAATCTCGTCAAGGATTTCAAGCGCTTTGTCAGCTGCGTTGCGGTATCCATCGACAATTATTGTCGGGTGCACTTCTTTGTTGATCAGATCTTCT
>DATLTL010000068.1:0-16718 GCA_035533635.1 Nitrososphaerales archaeon | reverse complement strand
CGAAAACCAACGAAGTTGCTTTTCACTCGAGATGAAGGATTTCGTTCAACGCATGGCGGCTTTCCAGTTAGATCCTTTCTCGCCCTCAATATCTTCCTTGGCTAACTCTTCGAGAGTGTTATAGACGCTAGTCCTAATCCGTTGGTTGTTATAAGTAGCGTACATTTTCTCGAAGCCAACAGCTAGTATCACGGCTGAAGCCAAAAGCAGTATTGACGAGGACAGGTTCAAGAAATTCGCGTAAAATGGCTGAGTAAATATCTCTATGAGTTGCAGAATCTGGGAAAATGCAAGCAGGACTATTCCACGAAGAATCGAAACCGGTCCGTCTTGCGTCATCATAATAGTGATATTGACCTTTGTAATCCTACTTAGCCGGAACCCATAGTACGCTGCTGTAAGGAATGAAGAAATCGCGAGAACGTAAAGAACCGATGTTAATGGAACAGAAATCAATCTGACGCCTGTCTCTCAAAACAGCTGGTTGAAGGGAATTTAAAGGCCTTGTGAATTTCGGCTTCTATTTTCAGGCCCAGATTACGTTGTATCTATTCGTGGCTAACGGCTTTCATTTATCGCCCGAATGTAGCACTGGCCGGAGAGTAGAGATCGCCCACCGCGGGTGACTTGGTGTCGCACGGTTTCGTAATTCGATACAACCTTTTTAGTTTCTTTATTCTTGACAGTATACCTTACCAGATATCCAGCAATGTTGCATTTTGGGCACATTACTTTCATAACATGCTTTGCTTCGGTCCTGTATTTTGTCCTCCGAAACTCCCTCTGGTAGATGTTTCTTCGCGCCTTTCGCAAAGTCGCAATTCGCTGACCAAACACTTCTTTGCAATTTGAAGAACAAAATCGTTGCAATGAAATGGAAAGAGAGATCTCACTTCCACAATTTTGGCAATAACCAAGAATCGGTAAAGGTTCCGCATTTTCACTTTTCTTGTCTGGAAGGAGTGCAACTGAAGAGGCTTGACTCAATGCAACCGGAATTTCCTAATGTGAAAAGCTCATCAGTCGAATCAAGATATATAGACGCTGGTAGTATTTTTGTCGCCGCGTAAGGCCGCCAAGCCTTCACTAATTTTCGTTGCTATTCATTCAATTTTTGAACTATCGCGGGATTCGCTTCGAGATAATCAGCAAGCTCTCTCAGCCTGAGCAACGAGCGGTTGTGCAAACCATGCTCAATCCTTTCGGCATCCTCCTTTGCGATCTTCTCAGGGATTCCAAGAGCCAGAAGAAGGCGCGTCAAAGTTTCGTGATAGTGCTTCATCTTTGAAGCAAGAGCTTTCCCCGATTCAGTAAGGGCAAGACCACGGTACTTTTCATGTACGACGTATCCTTCCTTGTCGAGCTTCTTTACGATCGAGGTGGCGCTGGACTTTGCAACGTTCATTCTTTCAGCAATGTCAGATACTGAAGCAAAACCCTTGGTCTGAATTAAATCGCTGATCATTTCAAGATAATCCTCCCTTGCCTCTGCCGGTGTCCTCGGGGTAACGATCTTTTGCACTGTCATTTTGTCTATTCACTGTAAGAGTTTTGAAATCAACTATTCGGAGGCTTTTACAGGCTTCTTCGGGAGACTTATTAAATCATTCATCGCGATCGTTCTAATCTTAGAACGACAGCACGAACAATATTAGAACTTCCTGAGGAACTTTGAGCAGTGCAAAAACATTAGAAGATTGCAATAAATTTAGGCGCGTCTAACTTATATACAGCGCCCGCGTTATTTCGCCCGAGCTATGAATCCTCCCTGGAAGAGAAGTGTGGAGTCGCAGCAGGGTTCTGTAGGTTCGGAGGGAAAACGAAGACACTCTCTCCGAGAGCTCGTGGTCTACTTGGGTCCCGCGCTTATGGTATCCATGGCTTACATGGATCCTGGCAACTACGGAACTGATCTCGCTGCGGGTGCCGGCTACAAGTACGCTCTCGTCTGGGCTGTGTGGCTTGCTTCAATAATGGCGATGATACTGCAATATCTCTCAGGCAAACTTGGAATCGCGACTGGGAAATCGCTAGCTGCGATGGTAAAGCAATCCCTGGGGCGGAAAGCGTACGTTGTTCCATACTGGCTCGCAGCTGAGGCAGCTGCGGCAGCCACCGATCTCGCGGAATATCTGGGTACCGTAATAGCTCTCTACTATCTCTTTGGCGTTCCGCTACTTTACGCGTCAGTATTCGGTGCATTTGACGTTATCATAATAATGACACTGATGACCAGGAAATTCCGCGTGATCGAACAGATATTCATGATACTCATCAGCGTCCTTGTCTTCGGTTTTCTCTACCAGCTGATTAACGTAGGACCTTCTCTTACCCAGATCGCAATTCACTCAATCTCTATCGGCGCACTCAACAACGACATGGTATTACTTGTAGTAGGAATCATAGGGGCTACGGTCATGCCTCATGCATTGTTTGTTCACTCCTGGCTGACGAAGAACAAAATGGATCTTTCTGCGAAAGGAATACCGAAACCGAAGGAGGGTGAACCACAATTCTCTCGCGAAGAAAAGCACAGGGTACTGAGTCTTCACAAGTTGGAGACTATTCTTATGCTGGCGATCGCGGGAGTTGTGAATGTAGGAATCCTCCTTGTCGCCATACCGCTTTTCCCCAGCCCAAACATCACAATCGGACAGGTAGTATCGGGGCTAGAGACGTTATTTTTTCCACTAATGGGAATCATTTTTCTCGTGACGCTTCTTGCATCAGGAATCTTATCATCCACGCTCGGTACGATTGCGGGGCAGGTAATCATGGAAGATCTGATCGGAAAGCACTGGAACATCTGGGCTAGACGAATCGTAACGAGATGCATCAACGTGTTTCCAACGACTATAGCGGTATTATTAGGACTGGATCCGCTTCATCTTTTGATTTACAGCCAGGTGATACTGAGTCTTATGATTCCGCTCCCGATGATTCCCTTGGTATACTATACGTCAAAGAAAAAGTTCATGGGAGAGTTCGTAAATAGACATGTCACTATTGTCGTCGCGCTTGTCACGGTTTCTCTGATATTGGCGTTCAATACGTACCTTCTTGCGACGAGCATTTAGCGCTCGGAATCATACGAATTGTTCGGCACGCATCGCTAGGTCATCGAGCTGCCGGTTCTCGTCAAAGGGTTTGATTCTTCACAAATCAAGAGATATTGCGGCATTCCAAAGATGATTTGAGAAAACCGCCCAGATAGAATTAAGAAGTAATCAGTAATGAGGTGGAGCCCATGAACTCCGTCCCGATAGCAGAACCGCTCGAACACCTCTCCAAAGAAGATCTGGAGAGAAAGACAAACATCTCCAAGGTAATGACTGAGACCCTGAGATATCTTTCTGGTGAACTCTCGAAGGAAAAATTTGATTGGTTACTTCCGGTAGTATTTTCAAAGACAACAGATCCCTTGTGGCCCGACCCGGGCGCCTCAATCGAAAAGCGAATAGAAGTAGAAATTTACGGTCAAACCGTGAGAACCACGGCGAGCATGATTATTCACAAACTTGTGTCTTGCTCTCTGGCGTATCCAAAGCTCTTCGTAATTTCACCGAATGTCCGGATAGAAAAAAGAGAAAGGCAATCAACGGGCTGGCACGGTTATGAGTTCACACAACTGGATTTCGAAGTGCGAAATACCTCATCAAAGCAGGTACGAAAGTTTGTAGAAGCGTGGACCGTTGGTTTGATCAAAGATCTAAGAAGAAATTCCAAGAAGGAATTGACAAAGCTCGGTTCATTCTCGGGATTGAAGGTACCAAAGTCTCCGTTCAAAGTGTACGATGCTGACAACCTAAAAGCAAAATACGGCGAAGAGTGGGAAAAGGGACTGACCGCGGAAATTCGGGAACCCGTTTGGGTGACAAACATTCCAAGGGAGTTCTACGACTTTCAAGATTTTGCAACGAACAAATGGGACAACTACGACCTGTTCGTGCCGGGGTACGGTGAAATCCTCTCGGGCGCCAAGAGAGAGTTCGAGTACGAAAAAATGCTTTCAAAGATGCAGAGAGATGGCGTAGCGCCAGAGAATTACGATCTCATTTTGAAACTAGCCAAGGAGGGAAGGATAAAGCCGACTGCGGGCGCGGGAATCGGATTGGAGAGGCTCGTCTGCTGGCTCACAAAGTCAAGGTATCTGGGAGAGGTGTCTCCTTTTCCAAGAGTGCCCGGGGTCGTGTACGATCTTTGATTTCTAGCGAGCGTGCGAGACTCTTCGCTCGATCAGTCCTCTTAGGAACGAGATGTACGTAGTATCGACTCGTATAATGTCTGTAGACGATATCACCCCGGCAAGGATTCCTTCATCGAAAACCGGAAGTTTTGAGACCTCCTTTTCCGTCATGAGTTTTGCAGCTTCCTCGAGCGTTACAGAGGCTCTTATGGTGACGGGAGAGCTTGTCATTATGGACCCAACCTTGGTGGTCTTTGGATCCTTCGACTGGAGCAATGAACCTCTTAGGACGTCACCCTTGGTCAGGATCCCTACAAGATCTCCGTACTCTGTGATTACAACACAACCCACGTCGTTCTTAATCATAATGTCCGCGGCGTTATAGACGGAGTCTGAAGCATCGACAGAGATGACGCGCATAGTCATGTAATCTCTTACCAGGGGCACCTCGCTCATTTAGCTTTACCACACTTCCAATGCGGTCGAACTAGATAAATCTGGCCGACGATTCTCAGCTGTGATAACATCTATTACAGTAACAGGTAGCATCAAAGATTTGAAACTAACAGTACTCGGTCAGGATATATTCTTGCGACTTTTGGATCCACAGATTAGACATCTACCTCTTTCGTGTAACGTAACAGGCGCAATGTTCGGATAATCTGGATGCCTTTCACAGGAAACACACGGTTCATAATCGGAGCTTTTTTGGATTAGCCGTTGCAGAGTGACTGACATTTCACTATCACTTTATCAGGGGCGTGACGGTTACCTCGACTTCTAGCTCGCCCGAGGACATGCTGATCTTTGCGTCGCGGAATGCGCTCCTATACGTTTCATATTTCTTCCCCGTCTCGGTGATAACAGTACGCTCTATTCTAAGCAAGCGAAGTCCGACGAGCTCGTGAACGCGCCTGTAGCATGTGCTAACTGGGATCACTTTCTCCTTGCTGATCTCGTCGATGGATTTGTCATCGACCATCGTCGCTGCAAGTATCCTTCTCATGTAGTGGTCCGACATCGCAAGTAAAACCGCATCTTTTCTATCCTGTTCTTCAACCATCATATCAGTTCTTGACTCACCTAGGAGGTACTGGAGAATATTAAATCGAGGTATTTTTCGCAACGTGCTGCAAGAACCCAGTGCGAACTATGAGGAAAGTGTACAAATTAGTACAAAAGAAACAACGGATATAATAGAAATGTTGTATAACTTTGAGTCCAAGTAGGCGCGTGTAATCGTTGATAGATCTGAATTCTGTGGGGGCCCGAGCTATCCTTCGGCTTGATGAGGAGGTTCCGACTGCTCTTTTGGAGAAATCATTAGCAAAAATACTGGGCGTCGTAGATTTCGAGATCAACCACGTGAATGGCACAATCAGGGTAGATTACGATCCACAAAAGATAACTTTCAATGACCTACGGAATATTGTCAAGAAGTAAAGTGACCAGGATATTTTTCAGCAAATAACAATTTTCCAGTTTTAGTCAGAAAACCTCCACTTTCCCATCTGGCAAAGTCCAAATTTTCAAGAAATTACACAAAACGAAGTTGGGTCGTTGAAACGGCAAACCGTATTGGAAGAGATACCATTCGATTTTAATCAAAATAGACAAAAAGAGGGCTCCCGAAGTATTCCAAGCTAACAATAATCTACAACCCGTTCAGAAACATCACCTGAAAAAGTAAGTAAATTGCGTATCTCTACATCAGATACGATGAATCGCCGATTAAACAAGTAGATATCGTAATTACAAAGGATACATATGTATCCTACATTTTGCTTTGGGAAGCTGGTGTTACACGGCACGTTCGGCAAGCTCTATGACTGAGCGTGGCTGGAATTGCAAGAACAAGAACGTAACACGTTCAACGAGTCGATACTGTCAGAGCTAGCTGATGAAATATTAAGCGACGGCAAGTATCTTAGCAATCAATTGTAACATAATCGTAATTATCACAAGGTGCCGCCTCGATCTTTTTTCAATGGAGTTTCGATTGCTATCGAGTGGTCACTCAAGGATATCTTTGAAGAGTAGCCTGCTTGATCAAATATTGCCTCAACATAGTTCGCGAGAAAGATCGATCCCTTTGGACCCAATCTATGAAGTAGTGTGATTACCCTCTTGGCCCCCCATGCTAGTTGCACTTCATCATACTGGAATAGGCCCGAGAATTCAGATTGAAGTTGGAGATACACGATGGCCGTTTCTAAGGACAACGTACCGTATTTGGCAAGTATGATAGACCTTGGAGTATCGGATCCAGTTGCCCGTCCCGCTTCAGCAACCTCACTGTCTGAGCCGGCTTCGAGCACGCGCTGAAACGTTGCGGATGAGATCTTGACGAGTCCCAGTCTTCTAAAAAATCTGTCAAATTCTGCAAATGACAGAAGCAGCTGATTCGAAATGGTACTGACGCTGACGTTCTGTCTCCTTGATTCATCTTCGATCGCCTGAAGTGCACGTTCACTTATCCTGAACGATCTCGTTATAACACGTTCAGTCTTGCCCCGCGTTCGCACGACTTATTTGGGTTGTACCAACTTTTGTAAATCTTTCTTTGGCGAATCCTAGCATACCTTTAAGAAAACACACCTAGAGACAGAAAATCACAGATCAATCCTCAAAGTGAAACAGATACCAAGGGAGTGCTTCAAGGCTCAATTCTGTCGAGGGAGATGCAAAAGTCTGCTGGAATCGGTCGCATGCATGAAGCATTAGTGAGGTGAGAAACGATGCCGGTGCTACTCCGCAGAGTTAAGCAAGAGCATGCAAGAAGTCAAAGAGCTATATGATCACCGCCTGGCTTGCTATCTTATTACTTTACAATATTAGCATGCCTGCTGCAAGAAAAAAATGCTGCGGTTGAGAATTAACTCACCGCACAGTCGGGATCGGCACAATTAATTGGGACATTTCATCAGATAGATTCAGGTAGTGCATCCCTTTTTCTGTGAGCTGATAGAGGTTCGTATCGGGGACCTGGCTGATCAATGCCTGTTGCAATATGTATAGTCATTTGAAGAACATTTGACCTGATTGTCAACTGGTTTGAGCTCTCAATCTCAAGGTCGATTCTTCTTTCAGGTCAATTCATGTCCAGAACATTTGCGATTGTAAGGCACGTTCCGAAAGAGGAGCTTGAAAGGGAGTACAGAAAGGAGAAGAGATCTAGAATCAGAGAGAGACTGCTTGCAATCCTGCACCTCTACGACGGAAAGACGATCATTGAAACATCAAAAATTATCAGGAGAGGAGAGTCTTCTGTCAAGAGGTGGCTCAGAAGGTGGAACAAGAAAGGGCTTCAGGGACTGATTCCAAATTTCAGAGGCGGTCCAAAACCAAAACTCCCTTCCGGTGAATGGGACAACGTGCTCAAGGAGATAGAAGGGAAGGGGATGACGCTCAAGGATGTCAAGGTGTACGTAAAAACGACTAGAGGAGTGGAATACTCCTACGATTCCGTCTGGCACATCCTGAGGGGGCAAAGAAAGGTGAAGTACGGAAAACCGTTCGCTCAGAATGCGAAGAGACCTCCAGATGCGGAAGCGATTTTAAAAAAAGATCGAGGAAGCGCTCTCGCCCTTAATCCTCGACGATGACAAAAAGCCAATCATCATGGCATTCCTGGACGAGAGTGCATTGCAACTCGTCCCGAACAAGAGGCGTGTGATAAACACAAAAACCGTGAGCTACAGAGAGACCGAACAGCGCCCTCGCAGGAGGTCGCAACCGATCTTTGGATTTATGGCACTGAATGGCAACGACGTAGCAATGCTAACTGAAGAATGCAAGTCGAGGGATATGATTTCATTCCTGGAACTTGTGAGGAGCGAGAATCCACTCGGCCACATATGCGTGATACTTGACAATGCAAGAATCCACATCGCTTCCGCAGTGAAGAAAAGAGCAGCGGAGCTTGGAATCATCCTCATTTACCTGCCTCCCTATTCTCCCGATCTTAATCCGATAGAGTTTGGATGGAAGGATCTGAAAAGGAGCCTGAGCGCACTGCTTGATTTTGATTTGATGGTTGACAAAAGCAAGGAACAGACATTGGAGCTTTTCCATGAAAGAAAGCTCGGCTATTCAAAACGCTGGATGGAGAAATTTACAGTGGCGCAGACGATTCAGGTCAAAGGTTAATCAAATGACTATAATCCATATACTCTTCAATCTGAGTGTATGACAGGTAGGCACCGTACATCAGTCTCGTCTTCGTAGCTTTGCCACCTGCGACAACTCTCAGAATGTTTGAAACAATTTCGCCTCTGCTTCTGTACTTCAGTTGCAACACCCCGAAATCAGAGCACTCGTTCTTCTTGCTCCTTCTAGGAGACTTGCTTCAGGTCTGCTACCTATGATAATGTTAGACATTATTCTTCGGAAGTATGCATGCATGTATTACATTAAAGGCTCATTATAACTACGTGAGTACTTTGAAGCGAGCTTGGGATAAATAAAAAGCCTCAACACGATACCCAATACTGAAGATATCTGCAGCATCGATTCGTCGTTAGCAGACGTATCAATAATTTCTAGGGAGCACCCGTGACTCTTGGAACGTCATCGGCAGTTGCATTTTGACGTTAACGCGATTTCCACAATTTGTCTTAGATGATGAGTGGCGCAAACAATACACAGGTCGAAGGATCCTACAAAATAAGCGATATGTGGGAAATCTACGTCAGTGCACGTCTTGATAAACGGCGTACCTATAGCGATACTTCAATAAGACTCGTGGTTGGAAAGTTTGAACCTCGGATTCTCAACTAGTTTCCGCCGAATCTCGCATGCAATCTTAAAGAGCGGGGTCGCTAATCTTCTGGAGACCGAAGGCTACCATGAAATTCTTCACCCGAGTGTATTCGTTAAGATAAGAAAAGGCTTTGTCCGTTAACCGCATGTCTTGATAACCTTCTTTCTCTTCGATTTCGATCAAACCAGCCTGCCTGAGATTTTCGATGTATATTTTGAACCTGTCATAGGGCACATTGACTTTCCCATGAACTCGTGTGAGTCTGGCGCTACCATTCCTGGAAATGTCTTCTCGAATTGCCTCAAGAATATCGCCAAATAGCTCAAACTTAGATCTCTTACTCACAGAGTCATGTCACCTCAACTTGGTTCCTGTCTTTTGGTAATCGGTTTTTGATTGGGTCACTTTTACTAATGCTGCAAATAGCAAAGCGAAAGAAAGTAGTCGAATCGCTTGCGCTAGCAGAAAGGTAACTTCTCCTACCTGCAGGGAGCCAATCAGTTCGATACACTGGCTAACGAGCAAAATGAGGAACCCCAGAGGCACCAATTCAATTGGCTTAGCTATCTGCCACATCCGACACAGGACGTACGCCAAGAGCCCGACGTGAAGCAGAAAAAGAAGGCCATCGACCGAGGGTGAAACCACAGGACCCTGTGGTACCATCACTAGGGCAACAAAGAGAAACAGCAGAACGATCAAACCGTACAGGATTTGCTTGACTCTTGGAGTCGGGGTGTAAGATAATGCTATGATGATCAAACCAATGCTTGCAATGACGATTCTGGGAGGATAAGTCAAGATGTCGTTGGTCTCGTATCCGATTGTAGGCAGCTTCACTCCAAAAGCAAGCGGAATCAGAAGAGCATAAGAAATGGCGAGCAAGGTAAATGCGACTGAGAGTGCAAGAAAATTCGCTCGGTCCGTCCGGCGATAAACAATGTAAGATTGTCTGACAATTGTCAGCGCAAAGGCAACCGAGACAATCGATACAATGGAAGTAAAATCCAGGCCAACGCCCACGAGAGCCATGATCTATTCGACAAGTTGCTGGCTCGATTTAATTAAAGTACTCACGTAGTTATAATGAGCCTTTAATGTAATACATGCACTACCACTGACTCACAGGTACGATGACTTGCAAGTATTTGACACTGCCAATGAGGACAATGTTGTGAAGGCGCTTTCGGACAAGTATTCACGGAAGATTGTGCTTTCGATTATCCCTAGATCGCTCTCCGTGGAAGAAATAGGCAAGCAGCAAAACATTCCAATTAGTACATGTTATAGGAGAATCCACGAACTGCAAAGTTGTGGCATAGTGAGAATAGAAAAGACAGTGATCGAGAAAGACGGAAAAAAGTACGTTTGCTACAGGGCGTCATTCAAGGACGCACTAATAAGCTTGGAATCCGGAGAACTGAGGGTCAGCATCATTCCCAACATGTACTCTTCTGACCGAGAGTATGAGATGTGGTCCTCCGTCAAAGACTCTGCCAAGTTGGAAGAGCCTGCAGCGCATGATGCTGCTCCAATTCCTCTTTTGCAAGCTCGAGTAAATGAGAAGCGATAGAGTGCGAAATGTCCAGAACATCATTGCAGCCACTCGTCTCGAAACAGATAGAGTATCGTCCCTGCTTGAGATGCGAAAGACATCCGCGTTTTCCTGAGATACCCGCGGTGACGCTTCACGAGTGCGGAGTATGCGTTGTATGTAGCGCTAAAACTACTCGCAGTAAACATGATCCGTTTGAATAGCATGACCATAAAGAGCAATATCTGTTCGAGTCGAAGTCGGGATTCCGAGAAGAACACAATCTTTTATTTAGTTAAAGAAGTTAGGGCGTATCTTGCTAGCGAGCGCATCGAGTCGCTCACCGCGAATATGATCCCTCCGTAAACCGCGAGGGCTATGCCTCCGATCAAAAGTATGTATAATGCCTGAACAACTTCTCCGCCGTGAATCCCGATCGACTCTGACAAGAAGTATAGTACAGGAGTGTATCCGACAGCTCCCAGAAGAAAAGCCGCTCCAGTTCTCTTGGGTATCATTAGATGCGTGATTTTTCTTACGAACCTCAACTTGACTGCAACGCCGATCGTCCACATACCCAGAGCCGCCATCGCCCAAAGGATTCCAACAAATGTATAGCGCTGAAACCCGAAGACCGTTGCAGGACCAGAATTTATGATGCCCGATATTATCGACACGCTTGCGAGATAGGCAATTGAAAGGACGATGTTTATCTTCGCTATGAGAAAGAGCTTGCTTTTCATATATAACGAAAGGTCGGTATTTTCCGTTGCATCAGTAGTATCGATTGCAGTTATCACGTTGTCGAACGTCTGATTCATTGCTGAGAAAGCTGAAGCGATAGCGAGGACGAGAAGAATTGGAACAGCCACTGTGTACACCGCTTTGAATAAGTGCAAGAGTCTGTAGGACAACACAATCTCGCCAATGACCATCGGAATCATGAAGAGGTATTGCAGTTCAAAGACTTGGTTTGCAGATTTCTTCGGATCTACACCTCCCAAGATGCCAGCGTACAATCCATACGCGATCCATCCAGAATAGGTTATGATGGTACCATACGTAAAAGCGACTCCGTAGAGGGCCAGTGGAATCGTCGAACCAGTTATGATTGCGACAATCAGGAAATCAAAGTTCACAACAAGAGGGGTGAGTTGGTTCAAGAGTGCAAGCCAGCCCGTCTTTACCATTTTTGAAAGAATCGAGATAGAGATCTTGTCCTTGTATTCTCTCGGAGCCATAGCTACTATCGTGACAATCTGAACTAACTGAGCTCCAATTACAGCAAGTATAGCTCCTGTCAGCGAGAGATGAAGGATCGTTACGGCAATACCTCCTATCAATACCTTGGAAATCTCGAAAATTCCGAATCCGAAGCTTGCTCTCTCGGGCGTCGAGCCCCATAGTATCGATTCCATGACTCCTGAGAAAATGTACAGAGGTACCTGTGGCGTCGAAATCAGAAAGTAGTAGAGGTTTGAAACATACTCGCCCTGACTTGAAATTGACTCGGCGACTCCGAATGACAAGAGGATGTAGATGACCGAAAGTATTAACGAGAAAATTGCCGAGCCAAACATCACTGTTTTCCCGATTGTTGCTCCTCTTGCCCTGTACCTGATCGTCCAAAAGTTCAGGATGTTTGCTACGAAGATAACATATCCGATTACTCTCGAAATCAGTTGCCAAAGACCGAAATCGGATTGACTCAAATTACTGGTGACGAGTACAACGAAGGCTAGACCAGTAAGTGTACTTCCCAATCTGATGGCAAAAGTGATCAGACCGGAACGTCTAACTCTGATGTCGCTCAAATGCGAAGCCGCCAAATCTCCCCAATTCCATTACTTTAGTATGTTTAATAGCGCGAAGATTGGAGAGACCCAGTCTCAATCGTTTAGCTTGTGATTAGTTTCACGAGCTCAGGATTTCCTCGAGTGGAAATGCATACTCCTTCCACAATGTCGCGCCTATCCAAGAGATCGTAATACTTCTTCCTTGCTACTTCCAATCCGTAATTGGGACCCTCCGTCTTCAATCCGTGAAGCTCTTTGGTGGAAATTCTCCATCCGAATTTTTGTTTGCAAGCCACTGCATCATCGTAATCTCTGAAAGGGAATATGTTGTGAATCAAGGGTGTCGTCACGCCGTCCTTTCGCAATTTTACTACCCTGTGAAGGTACTTTTCTGTATCCTCGAACAGCGACTCCGTGACGAAAAGATCCACGCCAGAATCTTGCCGCTCCCTGATAGTTTTCACGTATTTGCGATTATCCAAGTTCATCATGTTGATAGGAGCGAGTATACACAGCGGATCAGTGTTTGAAGAGTGAGCCTCAATCTTTCGGATTAGCGAAACCAGCTTTGAAACCTTGGAAATGTCGTAGACGTTCTTGGGAACTGTGCTTTCCTCCAAGTATGGATCCCCTCTGACGATCTGAAGATTCTCCAGTCCAGCGAAGATCGCGTACGAGATCAACCCTAGAATATTCTGTTTATTTGCGTCACGCAATGTTATGGTCGGTATGATGTCGCAACCTGTACGCTTCTCCAACTCTGAAGCGACAGCTATGGAGTTCAAATGAATCCTTGTGCTGTCTCTCAGTTCTGGCAATGAAAACGCGTCTGCAACTGTCTCCAGCTCCGAAATGCTTTGCACAAGTCGCTCGAACCTCAGAGAGAGATCAAACTTTTGCGATTCCTTCATCGAGTCGGGAGAGGGAAGTCCAGGGGGAAACAACTCAACGACTCTCGCAAAATTTCCCGAACTAATTGTTTCGGACACACGCAAAGCTGATCGTCTTCCCTCAGGGAGAGGTCAGTAAGTTCCGGGCAGGCTCAATGCCTTATCTTGCCGGTATGGTACCTTGTTTTTGAGCGCAGTTTCTGCCTTCCCAAGTTCGTATCCGACGTAGCCAAGATGCCGTTTTCCATGTTCGGTATTGCTAATTATCTTGCTGTCAACAATTGCCGCGATCAGTTTTTCTCCGTTCGCCGACTGGAACCTAATCTTTGGAACATTTTCGTACGAGTTGAATGAGACAAAGATCTGTTGCGATTGGGGGTCGACATGAATTTGGAAATATCCATTGGGGTCATATTCGCTTTCAGTCAGGCTCACGCTACGTGCAGATTGTGCTGCTCCTAGGAACACTTCGTTTCTTGCCAGCGTCAGATTGACGTTCTTTTGATATGCTACGTCGCGGGGAAGGTTCCTCTCACCGCACGCGGGGTGAACGAAATGAATCCTCTTTTCGTCTATTCTCTTGGAAACCCGCTGAATCAAACTTGTGATTGTCTTGACAGATTCTATTATCGGGCTGCCTGTGCTGGTGCAACCCACTCCAATAGTTTGGTCAAAGTTTCGCCCAGCGACCTCATCAAGCAACTTGTCGTTAAAAGTGAAATCCAGGCTGATAATATCTACATCAAGCTTCGTTAGTTCCTTGAATATGGAGAATGAGTCTCCGCAAACGTGAAGCACAATGGGTACCTTGAGGTCTGACAAGATTTCTTCGTAAACTTGCTTGATGTAATCCTTGAACGGTTCGAACGAGAAATAGGGTGCGTCTAGCTGCAAATAATCGACATGTTTCTGGAGCGACTCTAGCTCAGGTCTGACAATTTCTTTCGCTATGGCAAATGTCAAATCCTTGACATCTGAGTAGATCGAGCCTTGAATTCTGCAGTTTCGCGCGAGCGTGTAAGGATCGGTTACGGGTTCCTTGAATCCATAGTAGCGAGGCACTAGTTGCCTTGCTCTCACAACGTCGTCTAACCTGAGCGGAGCTCTGAGGTGAAGTTTGCCTGTCACAGCAATTTCTGAACCACTCACTCCAATTCCCTCAACGTGTTCGGGATCCAGGAACAAACGAATGAATGATTCTCTGGTCTGACCCGTTGAAGGATATTCTATACCTGCACTGATAAAATCTCGAACTGCTAGCTCGATGCTTGTCTTGATCGGATCGTCTACCTCGTCAGGGAACTCTTTGTATTGCTTTACCAACTCGTCCGGTACGAAAATTGGATAGCTCCCGATTACTGTAGTGGAAGGAATCTTGCTCTTACTCTTAAGCGATCTCTTCTCTGGCAAGCTTTGTCCCTTCCATCATTACTTCCAGTTTCTTGCAAGTTATTTCCCAGCTGCGAGTTCTAAGGCCACAGTCAGGGTTTACTGAGATCCTCGAAGGATCCTTCAACAGTCTAGCAGCAAATAGTATTCTATCCCTCACCAGCTTCGGCGATTCGATGACGTTTCTCCCGTCAACAATCGCGCCGCTTCCCGGCTTTCCGGAGTAGTCATGCACGTGGGTGACGCCGAGCCCGAAGCCTCCTTCGAAACCTTCTGTCTCGAAGTGTTTGAGGTCAACGTAGCCAGGCCTCGTTTTCGCATCTGTTCCCAAGTCGGTGCTATCTCTATTTGCAAACTCTAGAGCGAGCTGCTTAATGTCCTTCAGCTTGGTCGTGTAGTGTGCTAGCAATTTGTAATCGCTGTAGCAGTTGTGCAAGCTGAAGATGCAACTTGTGAAACCTTTAGTGAGTGCGTTCGTTGCATCAACGAACAGCTCCATCTCCTCCGCGTCTGGCCGCGTCGTGATTGCCGGCTCGTCGATCTGTATCCACTTCACTCCCTTTTGGATTAGTAGTTCAACCTCAGGGCGTAGGGCATTCTTTACCAAATCAAGAATGAATTTTCTGCGAGCTTCGAAGTAGGTTTTTCTCAGATCAATTCTTTTCTTGTTTGCCGAGCGTTTTCGCAATTCAGTTTCGTAAAATTCGTTGAACGACCAGTCGACGACGGTGTAAGGACCTGTGATTGGTATCTTGATCTCTCTATTGGTGTGTTCTTTCACAAACTCGAACTCCTCGAGATGTATTGGATGCGTGAATCTCGGTCGATCTATTACCTCTCCCTTTGTGAAATACTTGTAATCAAATGAATGAACGGAACCGAGAAGTTTGAAGCCTTCGATGTTTCTGACGAGATGTTCGTACATCTCTACTCTCCATTGCTCGCCGGAATAAACTCTGTCCAGTCCAATCTTGTCGAATAATGCCAGGACGTATTTTACTGAAAAATCGCGGATCGAAATCTTGTCTTCTTCTGTTATTGCCGTGTCGGAAGTCGAGATCTTGCGGAGCCTATTGACCAACTGCTGGTAATCAGGAACAGCGAGCCTTTCTCCCCAGCTAGAGGCTTCATCAATATCTTTGCTTGTTATCCTTGCATCGCTCGATACTCCCTTTACTCTCCAGCTAGGCTTCGCAATGCTTCCGATCTCCTGAGTAGGGAAAAGAATTGATTTCGCTCTTCTGACCATGGCTGTCACTTCACCTTTGTTTCAAGAATCTTACAGGCTTTGCCTATTGATCTGATTTTTTTATCGGCATGAGCACGTGGCAAATACTTGAGTTCCGAGCTTGGAAGCACAACAATCCCATTTGGTTTGAGAGTTTGTATCGCCTCCGTGCAAAAGGCCGCGATCCATTCCGGCGGCTCAATGAGTGAGTTTCTTCCGTCAACGCAACCGCACGCAAGCGCCTTTTCTCCGAATCTCAGTTTTTCGATTGAATCCAGCGAAGTCTGCGTGAAGTCTATTCCTAGCGCAGTTATCCCTTCTAGCTTCAGTAAATCCTTCAAGATCTTGGAACAATCGCCGAAGTATGTATGCAAGTAGATTTCAATTGGCGGTTTTGAGAAATTCTCCTCGTATGCCGATATGAATGATTTCAGCTCTTTCTTGCTCGTGAGCGCAGATTCTCCGTAACGGTAGACCAGCGATGGTTCGTTAATCTGTATCGATCCGAATCCAAGTGCCGGTAGCCCGTGCAGAATTTTCTTAAGGATTTTCGCAAAATTATTTACGAGTTCTGCTTTCGAGTGGTAGAATTCATCAGAAACCAGACTAGCCAGAGTGTAAGGACCCGGCACTGATAATTTTCGTTTTATCTTTTCGTTCTTGGAAGGCACAAGATCGAGTGCGGGCTGAACTGAATAGTTCAGCAGGAATGAGGAGTCATTCGGTGCTGTCATTTTTTTTACCACTGATGGTTTCCTGTAAAATGAATTATTGTCATACCATCTGGAAAGATCAGCGCCGCTCTTTAATCCAGAAATTGACTCCGAGAAAGGGCGGATAAAATCTTGCCAGAGCAACTGCCCATCAGAAATCCGCGTTATCCCCGAATCAATTTCTAATTTCACAAGGTCTTCGGAGTCAGATTCGAAAGTA
>DATLTL010000067.1:0-5750 GCA_035533635.1 Nitrososphaerales archaeon | reverse complement strand
AAATTGAAAGCCGCATGCCAAAGTCCGATTATGTATTTTATCTGAAACTTTCTCCTGAACTCTCTGCTGGAAGAAAGAAGAACAGAGACAGGTATGAGGCAGATCTCGCCTTCCTGAAGAGAGTCACCAGCGTCTATGGAGCGCTCTACGAACCCGGTCGCTGGTTTCCGATTCCCGCCGACCAGCCCAAGGACCTGGTTCACTACGAGATTGCGAAGACGCTTTCCGCGCTCGCGCTTGAGAAAAGCAATATCAAGCTAAGCGACTCTACAGTACGGAGTGCTCCCAGCGGAAAACTCCACTAAAAAGTGAACAGAAAAGTGACACAAACAGTAACTGAGAACAAGTCAAGCGGAATGCTCGACGATCTCGACAAGAAACTCCTCATGATCCTTCAGGACGACGCTCGCGCTTCCGCCTCTGAAATGTCCAGAAAGACCGGGTACAATGAGAATACGATCCGCTACAGAATTGAACGCTTGAAAAAAACCGGCGTCGTCAAGGAGTTCACAGCGCTCCTTAATCCCAGGATGATCGGGCTACCAGTAGCTACGATAATGATGATCACAACAGAACCCCACCAATTGAAGGAAGTTTTTGAGAAACTTGCAAAACTCGAAGAGACAAAACACATCCTTCAAGCCACCGGAAAGCACGATCTCATTGTAGTTGCGCACTATCCTAGTATGGACGCGATGAACGACGCTTCTCAGAAGATCAAATCGATGGACGGAGTCAAGGAAGCCGAGATCCAATTGGCGACGGGATTGATCAAGGTGGAAACCAAGTTCAACCTGAACAAGATCCCGTAGTGTTTTCCGACCGAGTTGCTCCAATTTGACTGATATCGCCACCGTGGAAAAAGCTCGTCCAGTTTACTCTCTCCCGAGGATAGCGTTTCTTGCTGGGATAGTTCTCTTTACTGTCAACAACATTTTCTACATATCGAACTTGTCGGCGTTCTACGAATACGGCGCTTCGCCTCTATACTCTTACACTTCTGCTTTGATCATCGCACTCGCGACGATCTCGCTTGGAGTTGGGGCGTTCTCATTTCTTGACATGCAGCAGAAAGTTTCCCCAGTTGTCAATGAATCCAACACTGCGCGCTGGCCGCTCGGGAGAATAATCTCGGATGCCGTTTTTCTGCAGAAGAAACTGTTCGTTTCTGCAACTGCAGTCTATGCTGCCTTCTTCGCGCTCCTGGACGGGATACTGGTCTACCAGCCCAACGTGAATTTTGCGATTGATTATGCCGTAAATTCTCCTGCTTGGCGAGTTGCCACATGCTGCGGCACGCCGGCTTACGTCCCGGTAGGTTTACTCTATCTCCCCGCCCAGCATGTCGGAGTTGAGCTCTTTCCGCTTTCCGTTCTGCTCATGTTGATTGTTTCGCTATTGGTTGGATTGAATCTAGCTCTTTTGGTAAAGGCGCTACACTTGTCAAGATCCCAGGACACAAAGGGAGCTGCTGGGAGCGTCCTTGGTGCCGCCTTTGGTTTATTCGCTGGTTGCCCAACCTGCGCCGCAGCGTTCTTCCTTTCTATGATTGCGGGTGCCGGAGCGACAGCGTTTTCAACGATTATAGCGCAATACCAACCACTGATAGTTGCGCTTACGCTGCCTTTGCTATTTTTCTCCATATACTATCAGGCGAAAAGTATAGGAAGCATTTTGCAAGGTTGCGCCCCGGAGGCTAGGTTGAAATGACGTTCCGCGAGACACTCTCAAATTACGTCGCGCTCACAAAGCCCGGGATCATGACGCTTCTTGTCCTGGAAGCTTTGACCGCGATGATCGTTGCAGCGGGGCGATCTGTTACGCTTCCAGCTTTGTTCTGGATTGCGGTCGCCGGGATACTTTCCTCCGGAGGGTCGGCTGCTCTGAACCACTATCTGGAACGAGGCAAGGACGTCCTTATGTCCCGGACCGAGGCGAGGCCCGTAGCTACGAAAAAGATTCCGCCAAATAACGCCCTTGTTTTCGGGATTGTTTTCATTATTCTTGGGCTATTGGTCGCGCAGGTCGAGTTCAATACCGTCACAATGATAATGATACTTTTAGGCGCGGTTTCCTACATTTTCGTTTACACGCTGTACCTGAAGCCGAGGACATACTGGAACATTGTCATCGGCGGGGTCGCGGGAGTCTTCCCTGCTTTGGCAGGCTGGGCCGCTATTACGAATTCAGTTGGCTGGCCGTCGATCTTCATCGGTCTCTTAGTATTCCTCTGGACTCCGCCCCACTTCTGGGGTTTGTCCATGAAATTCAAGGAGGATTACAGAAAGTCGGGCTATCCGATGCTCTCCGTCGTGAAGAGCGAGAAGGAAGTGATCAATTGGATCGTCTGGTCTTCGATCCCCCTTCTTGTTTTTTCTTTGCTTCCTTTGGCCATCCATGCCTTTGGGACGTACGACGTGTTCTATTACATCCTTGCAGGTGTAATGGGGCTTGCTTTCGTCGCGGTGGACGTGAAGATGCTCCGAAAACCAACTGCCAATAACGGGTTTAAGGCGTTCTTGATTTCTCTACCCTACCTTTTCATAATCTTCGGCGGAATGATTGTGAGCTCCTTGGTGTAGCACTTCTAGCACCATCCTTCAGTGCAAATTCTTTGATGATTTTCCAAAGAATGAGAATGCAATAATCTTCTCCCAAACTTAGAGCAACATTGTTAGCGGTGTTGTCTTGCCAATCGTAAGGGGAGATTAGTTTAATCACAGTTCGCCGATCGAAGTTTCGAAATTAGGCGGCCAAACTAAAGTTCCGAAATCTACTCGGTTTACGTAATGTTTATGTGTTGATTACGTATATCCAACAATATGGTAAATCTGACGATTTCACTTTCCGATGAAACTATCCAGAAATTGCGGACGGCAGTCAGGGAGCGTTATGGCGACAAGAAAGGAGCTCTGTCTGGGCTCATCGAAGACAGCGTTCGCGAAAAGCTTGATGAATTTGATGTTGTTTCATCTGCGCAATCTTTCAAGGCAATGAAGGGAGATCGTGCCATCGCGGAAGCTGATAGCTTGAGCAACCTTGCGGCGATGTTAGAGAAAATGAGCGTCAATCCCAGATCGGTTAGAATTGTTTCTTCGAAAAAATTAGCTCCAGTCGTTAGATCAGGCATCCGCGGTCGTAAAGTTTGAGCAGTTTTCTGAATCTCATTCCATCTACTCAGATAGCACTGGAGAACGCATTTCTGCATAAGATGTATCCCTTCGAGGGTTCCGTGAACGCGATTATTGATACCGGTTACGAGGGCTTTTTGTCGGTTCCCGACTCGATATTTCAGGACCTCGGCCTGAATATGCTCGAAGGGGAAACAAGAAAAATGGCTCTACCGAATGGCGCTCTTTCCAATACCAAGGGCTGCTACGCAACGCTTCGCGTACCTCATCTGTCCCTGAAGATAGACGGATTCATTGAAACGTTTCAGGGTTTGGATGAAATTATCCTGGGGGTTGAAGCTCTGGCTCAGATGAAAGTGACACTCGATTATTGTACTAGAAGGGTGAGGATGGAAAAATGCCGCTAAAGGCTCTTTCAATCCCTAGACGGACATGTTGGATATCTGTGCTTTAAGGTCGAGCAGATGCCAGAGAAGAAGGAGTTTCATTATCCCACGCAATCATATGTCCACCGAGACCTACTCCCCAGAGCAGCACCGGATATGCTACCATTCGCTCCATACCGCCCACTCCCAACCCCAGATTATTGCCAGTAAGGAAAAGAACTAGCATTACTACGCTGAACGCTCCGATGATCGGTGAGAAGTAGTTCAGAGGTTTTCTTTCGATCTTGTATGCGGCAATCGCGGCCAGTGCGCCGAAGAAGAAGACAACGAATGAAAATATTTCGTGCTCGAGAACGAAATTTTCGGGGAATATTCCTACACCCATGGCCCCTATTCCAGATAGGATCAGTAGCCCGCTGAATACTTTGTTTCTGAATGCCCGGTAAAGAAAATACGATCCCATCGCGATCGCAAACCCAATGAGAAATACCGAGGCGTCAAAGAGATTATGACTGGGGAGCTCTACGCAAGTCGTGGACGTGCAGAAGGTTCCCAAGTCGCTGATGTAATTGTTTGCGACGTTGTAACTTGCGCCGTCGATGAACTCGGCGACCTGCATCGCCAAGATAAATCCGAATGATCCCACGAACAGGATTATGCCTGCAATCTTCTGATTGGATAGTTGCATTCTTTTCGCCACAGAGCCTTTAGAAGCCCCTCCTAAAGTGTTTTAGATCGAGCTGAACGTCAAGCCCTATTCCTTAACGGATCCCTTTTGCAAAGACTCTGATGCTCTCAAGCTGGTTATCCAGTTGTAGCTTCCCGGATGGGTTTGGTACCAGCACGGCATACGACACCCCCAGTTTCTCAATCTCGCTAATGATTTCCTTGTTCTCGCTCATGTTACCGGATAGTAGAATCCTGTGATCTCCTTGGGGTCCGATGTATTCCGACTGCAAAGCCCTGGTGTCCACCCCGATCCTTATGCAAATCTCCTTGTTTCTTGCGTTCGGGGATATTTGCCTAAACTCCGTCACCATCTTGCGAAATTGCTCCAGCGGCGCGGCGTTCGGATGCCACGCGTCTCCAAGATCTGCCGCCCTTTTCATGGCAGCTTTGCTGGTGCCTCCTATCCAAATATTCAGGTGATCTGAAGTGGGCTTTGGTTCAAAAACCGCATTCTCGAATTTTTGAGCCAGTGCTCTACCCTCGAATTTTGTGTCGCCTCTCCACAGAGCTCTGATCAACTTGATTGATTCATCGACTCTCTTTCCTCTGGTGTGAAAGTCGGAGCCCAGATTCCCAAACTCTGTCTCGTTCCAACCAGTGCCGATCGCGACGAGTAGTCTACCTTTGCTGAAAGCGTCGATTGTCGCAAGTTGCTTTGCAACGACGACCGGATTTCGCATCGCTATTATGAGTGATGAAATCCCGAGCTTCACTCTAGTTGTCTGGGGAGCGAGAAAAGCCAGAGTCGTAAGAGAATCGTAAATTCTCTCGTACGGCGTGCCGCTGTTCTTCGGCATCAGGATGTGGTCTGTAGTCCAGACAGAATCATACTCGAGCCTCTCAGCTTCTAGCGCGAGCGCGCGCAACGAGTCGACGGAAAGAGTTTCTCCATAATTTGGTACGCAGACGCCGAATTTCAATTATCTTTCCTCTTCACAACTCTCTTGTCATAAACAGGCTATATGGATCTTCGATGTACTCTGCGAATGGCCCGCATTTTTTAAACCCAAATTTCAAGTATAGATTTTGAGCAGGGATGAAGGCATCCATTGACCCGGTTTCCAGGCTCACTCTTTTGTAATTTCGCCTTTTCGCCTCTTCCAGTATTTGGCTCAGCAACTTGTTAGCTACTCCTTTACCTCGATTCGCTGAGACGGTGCGCATGGACTTTATTTCGCCGTGTTGTAAGTTTAATTGTTTGAGAGCGCCGCAGCCCAGCAATTGATTATCACTCCACGCGCTCCAAAAAGTGATTTCGGGTTTGCGGAGTTCTTCGAGACCCAATGCGTGACAGCTTTCTGGCGGAGAGTTTTGCGCCATGTCCGCCAAGTGCTCTCTCAGAAGCTGCTGAATTTCCGAGCCAGTCAGGTCGTCAATCTTGATTTCCAAAAGAGACACACTCTGACTTTCGAATCTGTTTTTTTAAGCTAACTGGGCGAGACCTCTGGGAAGGCTCGATATTCACTTGTGTTACCAGTTAAAAGAACGCGCAGATGCAATTAGA
>DATLTL010000066.1:0-3462 GCA_035533635.1 Nitrososphaerales archaeon | reverse complement strand
GGCGCACTAGAGAGACCCGCGAAAAGACTAGGTGTTGCAGTCATCGCTCCTGTCAGATACGACCCACCTATAGTTAACATGAAAGCGGCGCGCAAGATCATTCCAAGTACTTCGGATCTACCGACCGGATTCTGTCGCGGAGGGACCTCCGACGGCTTGGCAAGTTTGTAGAAGAAATGTATGCCTAAAATCGCAAGTGCTGCTACGTAAATGCTAGTCTCAAAGGAAAAAGGATACCTATAGTTCTGCGGGGAAGGAGTGTTCGCTATCGGCAAGATCACACCGATATACAATACGGCCAACGCAGCGAGGAAAAGACCCGCAATCACAGTCCTGGTCTTGTACCATTTTATATTGCTGGTATCTGCATGAGACATCGCTGGACTTTGCATGGTGGGCGATGATAAAGTGCCCCATTATAAATAAGTTGGGGTTTTTCTACATGCGTGCTTGCTTGATTTACATTATCGATCTGTTCTAGAACCTGCACAATTGCCTAATTGAGATAATCTTGACTTGTTCATTTATTGCTTATCCGCGATATGTGTAAAAACGCAGATCATCGTAAAATAATGACACCAAATGGCAATCTCTGCTCTCTTAATCGATTTCAAAGTATTTGCACCTATTAACATAGATTATCAATCAGCGCTTGAGCAACTAGCAAAACAATATGGCAAATTTGTAAAATCAGCACCGATGGACGTTTTCGCTCAAATCGAATTGATCAAAGAAAAAGCGACGAAGAAGGAGTTTGAAGAGTTTGCCCCAAAAATGTCCCAGTTACTTGACAGGATGGAAATCGGCCAGATTGGAAATTTTTACCTTAACATGGGTGTAAAGAATGGCTTGGCCGAACTTGATAATCTAGATGTGTCAGTGGTTGCCCTTGCAGAACTCGGAAAAAATGCAGCAGAAAAGTTTCTGAAAGAAAAGGATATTGACTCCTATTTTGGAAAACTCGTTACGCGCGAGACTATTGGAGAGCCTTCTGATCTTGGCTCCCGCCTGAATCGCGCACTGGGCAAGGATGAGTTGAAACAAGAGGAGTGTGTTTACTTTTGCAACAAACTTTCCGACCTGAAGCTCGCAAAGGCATCAAATTTCAGAACTATCGTCCTCCCAAGCAAGGGAGAGAAATTGGATCTCATGATGCTGGAAAAGCCCTTAGGCATGATAATGTCTCTTGAAGAGATACCTAATCTACTTTCCCTTGATGTGGCAAGAGCTGAGAAGCCCAAAGCAGCGCAAATGCGTTCAGAAGGTAAGGAATCTGCTGAATCTTCTGAGGAACCTGCAGACGATTCTCTCGATTCAGGATAAGAAGGATTCACCTCGAACCAATGAGGAATTTCAATACATTTCAAAGGATGCGAGGGGTGGGATTTGAACCCACGAACCCCTAAGGGACGGGATTTCTCAGAATGCCTGTTCCATTTTTGACCACTGTAATGCACAGCGGTGATCTTAAGTCTCGCGCACTTGTTAATGCCCCGCGCAATTGACCAGGCTCTGCAACCCTCGCGCCAAACTTTTTTCTGTTTATAGGTTCAAAAGGAATTCTATCATGCAAGACCAAAAATCGTGGTAAGCCCCGATGTCAAGAAGGAAACGGCGATTGCTGCCATAAGAATGTCCATAACTTTGCCTATTATGAGAAGCACAGTTGGACCAAGAGCCCTCGTGACTCGTTCACCCACTCTGAAAAGCATCCAAGCAATTGCACAATCTACGAGAATCGCCACTACGCCCACAATTAGTCCAAACGATTCTTTTGTAAAAAGCATCACCACGGTCAATGAGCCGGGCCCCGCGAGCAACGGTGTAGCAATCGGGATCACTGCCATAGTTTCCGCGATTTTTGTCTTTTCGATTGCCTCAGAAGTTTCCTTCATTCCCAGAGGTTCGTTCGAAAGTGCGTCCCGCAATGCGAAAATCAGGAGAAGTACCCCGCCTGCAATTTCGAAATCGGCAATCTGGATTCCAAGAAATAACAATATTCCGTCTCCCAGGAATGCAAAAGCAAGCAGCAAGCAGGTCGCCACGAGAACTGCTCTGTTCGCCAATTTCTTTCGCTGTTTGCTTGGGACGCCTTGAGTCAACGTCATAAAAAATGGCAGAACTCCGATCGGATCGAGTATAACAAACAGAGTTACTACTCCTGCAAAGATTTCTGTTAGAGTTGCTGGAATCACGAACATTCTCTGATCAGGCCTATCTGGACTGGTCTAGTTAGTCATTCTCTCGTTTCTGAAGAGTTTCGTCAATTATCGCAACAGTGCGTCTTATGTTTCTCAGAGGTATCAAAGGGTCATATCCCACGACTGGCTGTGTTTTTGAAAACTCGGACAGTGGATGTCTGTCGGAATATTGCTTGTTGACGACTAACAGTTCGACAAGCTGCTCAGTAGACATCTTTTCAATTTCAGATTTCCATCCGTGATAGTACCTTCCCTTTTCGTCAACGAGAGTGATCTTCTCGTCGCCAGAACTCTCCTTCAAGCTCTTTGCCCAGAAAGCTTTTGTTTCTTCATCGTAGCTGACCGTTCCCGAATCGATTTTTGCTCTGTAGCTTTCAGCGGCTCTCTCGACCTGATCAGAAGTCATGTTGAACTCCTTCCCGATTTCGAGAGAAGATAGCTTCAGATCAAGCAGGTAAAAGCAAGCTTCTTCGATATACTCCTCTTCCATGAGCTGAACAATCTCTCCAAGTTGTTCTCATGCTAAAAGCGTTAACCGGCCACGGGTCATTTTCGGGTATCTATTTCCTAGTTTTGAGTATCTGCTTGCCCAAGAGTGAGAGCATCAATTGAACAGAGAGTTCAGCTGTTCGATTAGCCTCGTCAAGGATGGGGTTTACCTCGACGAACTCGGCTGAGGTGATCACTCCAGAATCATATAGAATCTCCATCGCCAATTGAGCTTCGCGATAGGTTAGACCACCTGAGACAGGGGTTCCCGTTCCAGGTGCTTCTCGCGGGTCCAGCGCATCTATATCGAAGCTGAGGTGAACTTCTCTCACTCCCTTGCTCGCTATTTGGATCCCTTCTTGCATTACCCTTCTCATTCCCACTTCGTCGACGTCCTTCATCGTAAAGACCGTCACCTTGGATCTTCCGAGTCTTTTTGCTTCTTCGTCGTCAAAGCTCCTTCCAGCAATGAGAACTGAGTTCTTTTCCGAAGCTTTTGGTATTATTTTCCTGAATTTCGCAAGTTTCGGATGCCCGTAGCCGAGAATCGCCGCCAAAGCCATTCCATGGATGCTTCCACTCGGAGTGGTTTCATCCGTGTTAAAGTCACCATGCGCATCCATCCAGATAATTCCTCTTTTGTCTCCTTTGCTCGCGAGGCCTGTAAGCGTACCTATTGATACGCTCTGATCACCACCCAGAATCAATGGAAAGTTGCCTTTGGAGACGATTTTTGAAACTTGATCAGCTAGCTGACCACACACGCGAAGAA
>DATLTL010000065.1:0-8799 GCA_035533635.1 Nitrososphaerales archaeon | reverse complement strand
GGGTTCTTCTATCCTTCCGCAGAGATCTACAATGACGCCCCTGCAGGTTTCTGGGAGTATGGTCCAAATGGTCTCCTAATGCGAAACAACTTCGTCAGAGTCTGGCGAAGAATGCTCGTTCGACGGGACGACATGCTGGAGATCGACGGATCTGTGATCATGCCAAAGATAGTGTTTGAGGCTTCGGGTCACCTTTCAAGTTTGGTGGATCCAATCGTTCAGTGCACAAAATGTGGCACGCGAATAAGGGCTGATAAGTACATCTCGGAAAAGACAGGCTTACAGATCGACGAGCGACTCTCCCCAGCGGAATTCCAGGCACTAATTGCAAAGCACAGCCTTCACTGCCCAAAATGCGGAGGAAGCTTTGGAACTCCGACAAAGTTCAATATGATGTTCCGCGTTGGAGTGGGGGCTGAAGACGTAGACGCTTACTTACGTCCCGAAACAGCCCAGAGCATCTTTGTTGATTTCCAGAGGCTATCGAAAACCATGAGAATGAAACTACCAAAGGGTATCGCGCAAGTTGGAAAGAGCTTTCGAAATGAAATCGCTCCGAGACAGGCTTTGATTAGACTTAGAGAGTTGATGCAGGCCGAAGTTGAGATCTTCTTTAACCCAGAAGCAAAGTTTGATCCGGTAAAGTTCGAAAAAATAAAAGCGGTCGAGATGAATGTTCTGGCGCAACCCTACACAGATAGCCAGAGTGGTACGGCGAAAAAATATGCTGCGGCCGAATCTGTTCCAGTTTTCGGTGGAAAAGAGATTATTGCATACTACTTTTCTCTTTTGCAGCTTTTTTACGAAGCTTGTGGTTTTGCAAAGGAAGATACTCGTTTCAGGGAACTCTCCGCTGCCGACAGGGCATTTTACACGACTTCGGCATTTGATTTTGAAGTGAAAACTAGCTTCGGATGGCTTGAGCTGGTCGCTTGCAACTATCGCACTGACTACGACCTCGGAAACCACTCAAAGTACTCGAAGAATGACCTCTCGATGATGGACCAAGAAAAGAAGGTCATGCCGCACGTGGTCGAACTTAGTCTAGGAGTTGATAGGAGCCTGTTTGCCCTTCTGGATTTCAAGTTCTTTCACGAGCAGAATCGGGACGTCTTGAGGTTGCCGCCTAACATTGCTCCCTATCTTGCGGCTATCTTCCCACTAATTTCAAAACCAGAATTTGAGTCAAAGGCTCAGATGGTATTCGACAATCTGAAAGAGCACGAGGAGTACAATGTATTCTACGATGATTCAGGCAATATCGGAAGGAGGTACAGACGCATGGACGAGCTTGGGACCCCTTATTGCATCACGATTGATCACGATACGCTGCAAAATGATACCGTTACTTTGAGGGAGCGTGACTCGATGTCCCAATCGCGGATAAACATTTCAGAAGTGGCATCCGCCTTGAGAACTCTAAGAGATAAACGCTAGATACAAAGCGATTGAAATTAGGGCAGCTGCAACGGTTGCGATCAAGTTAACAGCATTGTTGTCGAGAAATCGTATCCCTTTCTCCGAAATTGTTGGTTCATCGTGGTGGTACAGATTCTCTGTATCCGCGCCGCATATCTTACATTTGTTCTTGCCCTGGACAGTAGCTCCCAATAAGCTGTCGAAATTCATTGCGAGGAAGGCAGCAGTTATTACTGCGACGAGCGCGTAGAAAATCTCCAGACGGGTCCCGGAAACAACCTTCAGAGCAACTCCCAAACTTCCGAGGCCAATTGCGGATACTAGGCCCGCCATCTCACCCATTGCCGAAACTCCGCCTGAAGTTCCTGGCACTACAATTTTTCTAGGATCCAGAATCAAGCGTGGTTTCGAGGCGCTAAGGAGTCCTATTTCCGTGGCTATGGTGTCGCTCATAGCTGCCGCTATGCAACCGAGGAATGCAACCGCGTAGATTTCTTGGTGAGTTGCCAATTCAAATATCGCGGCTATGGCGCCGACCAGCCCGTTAGCGAGCACATTCAGCCAAGACCTCCTTCCCCCTTTTTCTTGTGCTGAGCCAAGTTTCTGCTTGTACCCGAACCGGTATCGCGTGAGAACTGATGAAACAAGCACGAAAGCGACGATTATTGCGAGCCATCCGAGTCCGCCTGCGAGCAACGTGACGATGCCTATCAAAGAGCCTGCAACTGCGCCTTGGATGTCTAGGGCGCTGACTTTCACTGCCACCAACGAAAGTCCGGTTATGATCAGAAGGCCTGAGACAATCTCAATGGTCGATGGTACTATCAAGCCCAAAGCCTGACTCAAACTGTGGTCTTCATTGCGAGCGAAGATAGTCCACGAATAATGTCTTCCTCGCTCTTTCCTGTTAGAGCCAAGATTATTCGCTCCTTCTCCGCGAGTGCTTTCCCTACCTGATCAACACTTTTTGGGCCGTGAAGAACGACCATCCTCGGCTTCAAGTGCACCACTCTTATCGCGACCATAGGAGATCGCCCTAATCCTACTTTAGTGAATACCAATAGTCTTTCGGTCGTCGCACCATAGATCTTGTAAAAGTCATATCCTGACAAAGCGTAAATCGTTTTTATCGAATCTAGGACCGTGTAACCGTAGATTTCGGTGTCGAGCCTTTCTGAACCAGTCACAATTAGACCATCCACGAGTTCCGCAAGTTTCCTAGCCCTTATCGGCTCCTTGAACTCTCCTATGGCGAGGATTGCTGATTTGTCTTTTGGATCGACCTCTCGCGACAATAGTTTATGATGGTTGTCGTCCAGCTTCACCAGAGCTTCGACATACCTCTTGATGAATCCAACTCCTGGAGAGGCGCGCCTGCCACTTTCATAATCACTCAAGACAGATGGGGACAAACCCATTTCTCTGGCCAAGCTAGCCTGCTTCACGGCAATCCTCTCGCGCCATTTTCGCATAGCGTCCCCAGGGTTGTCGCTGATCACTACGTCGCCGGCAATGTGAGCGGCAAACTCCTCGTGATCAAGACTCATAAAGCGAATCTACGACAAGTGTCGATTTAAAGTAATAGGTTAGTCTCGCTGTAATCCACTATTCGTTTGGAGTGAGTGAGAAATTGTTTTACTTTTGTATCAGTGCTGCCAGTAATTGTTTTTCCATTCCAAACCTGTGACCAAAGAATTTCTTCGTCTGACCCATGGGCAGAAATTTCGCTTCGCCAACCTTGACTAGCATCGGTAAATCGGATACAACTTTTCCCAAGATCAGACAGTGCCTTCTTGGAAGTGTTCGAACTATAGATTTGATAGTGTCGCCATCTGCCGTCGAGGCCCTCGCTATCATATCAAGATCTGTTTCGTTAGTAAAGTTGAACAAAAATATGTTATCAGCTTGCCGATAGATCCCATCGTTTATCGCGTCCGGCTGGTTTGTTATTAGAGTAGTAAATATCCCGAAGTGTCTCATCCTTGTAACGATATCGTCCCAGTAGGTCTCACGCAAGTACAAGTGAGCTTCCTCTGCGAACAAGAAGACTGGTGGAATCATATCTCTTTCTAAGAGTTGCACTAGCTTACTCAGAATAATCTCAACGACCATTTTCTTTGTCAGTGAGGAAGATTTCTTCAAGGAAACGATGAGTGCCCCGCCGCTCGGCAGCAATGATTTGATTACCGAATCTACCCTGACACTGTCTTGCTTTTCACCCGCGAAGACTCCCGACGCTTTCATCGTCTGGAATCTGGAATGTAGCGCGTCTTTCACGAGCTCATTGCCGCGCCATGACTGGATAGCTTCTCCAAGCCCGTCCAGCGTAAACCTTTCCGTGTGTTCCAAAGAACTGATAATTCTGATGAATTCGCGCAGCGAGGCGCCGGGAGCGTCCAGAACGTGCTGCATCAGGGAGATCAGACTGTATTCTCCCAAGTAGTCCAGAGCAAATTTCAAATTGCGGCCCGGCTCCAAAGCGATTATTCTGTCTGAGAGCTCGTTTTTTGATCCATCCTTGTTCATGGACAGACCCTCGTACTCATTATTCAAATCGAATACGATGACTATGGCACCGCTCATCACAAGCGAACTAACAAGTATCTTGGAGAGATGAGATTTCCCGGATTCTTTCTTCCCTGTTATTATCGAAAGGTTTCCGTCAATCGACTCTCCCAGAATAGTGAACTGTTCTCCGTCCTTAGTTGTGCCAATTTTGATTTTTGCACTCCCCGTTTGGCCCGAGAGATCCAAGAGCTTTGATTGCGAAATTTTCTTGATCTTTGACTTTGATCTTGAAGGGACCCATGCAACGTTTGGAACCATCAATCCATTCTGGATACTTCCCCTGATCTTGCACTTTAGCAGCCTCATGTCTTTGATCATCTGCGACACACTGGAAATTTCGAACGGATCCAGTTCAGTGCCAGAGGCGCTTGATTCGATTATTTGGTCGCGTATGATATCTTCAGTCAGAGATTGGCTGGGGATGTACATCTCGTCATAAACCTGGACCACCACAGAACCCGAGGCATTGCTGTCTACAATTTCGAGATAATCCCCCTGAAAAACCGATTCAGCGGGCAGGGCGATAATCGATATTTCGTTGTGTTGTTTTTCTAAGATGCGCATTTCTAGCCTCTCCTAAACCAACTTGCCCAAGATAGTAGCTCGCAAGTCATCTGATGCTATTCGGACCATCCCGAATTTCTTCGAAAGATAGCTTCTTGTGGAGGAAATTGTAAAGGAATCGAAGACTGAAAGATGGTGTGCTAGCCTAAGTGTTTCGGGGTAGCCCCTGAAGAAAATATCGTTGTATTTGAGATCTGACAATATCTGAGCGTCATCCTCGGCATTCACTTTGGACATATCGACCCGGAACACTTGGGAATTAGGAGAGAATTTAGCAACTAGGACCCTGCTTTCTAGGCTTTGCATGAAGATCTTCAAGGAATCGGAAATGTCAAAGAAGCTGTTGCTCTTGCCAGTAGATTGCAACCACCCAGCTGCGTTCGAAACATACTTCAGACTGGAAGTCTTGCTCAGGCCCACTAGTTGGTTGAAATTTTTCTCGGTTGCCCGCTCTACTTCGCGAAGACAAAGAGCCCGAGTTTCCAGCATTGAAGACCTTAGAGAACCGTCTACCAAAATCAGCGCATCGGAATTTGTTCTCGCAGCTTGAAGTTGCGCAGATCTTTCTAGCCGGATTCTTATGAACCGCTCGGCCAGCGAAGTGTCAGTCAATATTGCCCTAATTGCTTTTCGTGGAAGTCTTGAGATCATCTCTTCAGCCAATGTCTTTTGGTTCATGTAGAAAATGAACGGCCCCGCTCTGCAGTGCCTTCTAATTTTCGTCTTGGAGGAGCTAACTATTGCAACCCTCCCAGCAAAAATTGAACCGTCCTCAGTTTCTCCAATTAGGGCGCAGGAGGAGTCTATCCCAACGACCTGACGCTCTCTCGGGTTAGCTGCAAAATTCTGGATTTGATATGGGGGAGGTTTTGAACTTGATTCGAGATTTTGAAGCGGAATTGATTCCTTTGAAAAATCTGATCTGAAAAATACCTTCTTACCAACCAGATTTGTCAGGGATCTATCTAGATTCTCCGATAATGATTCCATGTCGACAAGTTGTTGAAGCGAACTCGGCTCAGGGACAAGACTTAATTGATTGTTCATCATGCGCAAGATGTGTATTGAGGCGCTGTTGTTTTAAGTATTGCGCAACATGCACACTCAATTGTTGAGCAATAGCGCAAAATGTCAGAGAACAAGAATGTCACTGTGAAACTGAAGAAAGGTGGTTGGGAGATTGAGATTACTTGCCCATCAGAACAGCTCCAGAAGGCTGTTGAAAGTGTCCTAACCTCCCTCACAGCGAATTCTACGCCTATGATTATAACTTCAGCAGGTGAAAAGTCTCAATCTACGGGGAATAAGACTTGCAGAGGTTTGATTCTAGAGCTGTGGGAGGAATCTTGGTTTAATGAAGCAAGATCACTCTCGGAGGTTCATGAAGAGCTTGCTAGGCGAGGCTTCCACTACGATAGAACAGCAGTTTCGCATTCGCTTACAGATCTAGTCCGAGAGAATGTTCTTTTTCGTCAGGGCAACATGCGCAACTACTCATACATTCAGAAGAGGCCCACTGACTATCAAAAACCACAAGTCGAAGGGTCTGTTTCGTCAAGTACAGTCGTCAAAAAGGAATCGGAACAAAACTAGGCTTTCTTGCTTAAGAGTCCAGAGAGCCAGTCTATTCCAATTGTCGTGATTCTGAACTGTGTTTTTTCATCGTTTGATTCCCTTGAAACAAACCGTGCCTTTGTCATTTCACTGAGACGAGAGCTCAGGGACTTTGGGTTTAGAGAGGTTGCTTCTTGGAGCCCATTGAGGGTGACAGACGGTGTAATGCCTTCACGTGTTTCTGAAGCAATTCGCTGAGCCACCAATTGCAAACCAACGAGTTCCTTGTCGCTGAGTTTTCGCTCCTGATTCCAGACTCTTGGGCCTTCAGGAGTTATCTTCACAAAGTCTCTGAACTTTTCGACTAAATCCTTTGTGCTGAAGTTCATCGATAGCTTGTGCGCGAGATCCATTTCCGGTATCTGTTTTGTAATGAAACTGTTTACCGATTGTAGTACGACCTCCGGCGAGCCTGAAAACTCCGCTTTGGCTTCACCTAGGACTATCGAGACGGTCAATCTTCCAATTTCTTGCTTGCTTGACATTTGTGTTCACCTCTGCTTAACGCTTTCACTGATTAACTTTTTCCTGTTTCAGGGCCACTTCTAGTCGCTTTCCGAGTGTCTCATTCACGACCTTTCCGTCCACTTTTCCCCTGACAGTCTGCATGATCTTACCCATCAGAATACTGTGGGCTAGTGCACCTTTTGATTTTACCAATCCTATGTTCTGCTCGATTACCTGATCCACTATTTTCGCCAGCTCCGTCTCGTGTATCATTCCGAGTCCGGCATTGGACAGGGCACTTTCAAGAGACATGGTTGGTTCTGCGGAAATCTGCCTTATTACGCCCGGAAGAGCTTCCTTTGCGAACTTGCCCCTTGATAGAGCCTCAAACACATTGAATAGAATTTCGTCAGGGATAGATTCTACTCGCACTCCATCGCGGGAAAGCGATTGGAAAATATCAACCAGAACAGAAGCGACGTAACGCGTTGGGAGCTTCGAGTTTGCGATCACGCGCTCGAATAGAACTCTCCTCTCCGAGTCGAACATAGGTTCTGCCAACTGGGCCGGTAAATCGTACTTGATCGAGAAAGCCTTGACCTGTTGCTCCCACGGTTCTGGTATATTGTTTCGAAGTCTTGCCAGTGTTTCCTCAGAGACTCGGATAAGTGGTATATCCGTCTCAGGGTACATTCGAGCGGCGCCTGGGCGCGGTCGAAGAAACAATGTTTCACCTTCTAAGCTTGCGGCTCGAGTTTCGGCTGGAACTCCAATCGTAGTGTGCTGCAATCGTTTCTTTAGTGACTCTACCACCTTTGTAGTGTTTTGTCGATTGCCGGCAATCAAGACAAACGCATCGCCACTGGCTATGTTGTTAGCGTTTCTAAGTAATGTGACTTCCTCCTGGGTGATTCCATAGTTTGGCAGTTCATCTGAATGAAACACGCCGCCTAATCCGTAAGTTTTCGCGATTGCACCAAGTTCTTTCCCCAACCTTGAGTGAAATTCGTTCTCCTTTCCAATGAAACCGGCAAATCCTTTGATCGAAAGGCACATAACAACCGAGCTCTCCGAGGAAAGAGCCTTTCTTATGATGGTTGATTTCGACTCGCGGAACAAACCCGTGACTTCATGAGCCTTCATCTCCAGATTGTTTCCCAACTTTTGTGTGATTTCTTTCGCGAGATCGAAGAAAAACTTCTGCCTCGCCGCCTCGAACAGAACAACCTTGCGAATTTGATCCAACCGTTGCACCCCCTTGACTTCTATCACCTTACCATTCATTACAGAGATGTTGAGATCTTGTCTGATTGTCCCTAGTCCTCTCGCGACCCTGCCAGTCGAACGCATCAATTGACCGAGAGTTCTTGCGGCGTTTTCGACATCCTCGGGATTCCCCTGGATTGGAGCTAGCGCAACTTCTACGAGTGGAGAACCCAAGCGATCTAGCGCGTAAGTTCTTTCGTCTTCTCGTTCACCTTCCATTCTTATGGCCCTGCCAGCGTCTTCCTCCAGTCCGATTGTCTGCACGGCAATTTTTTTGCCTCCGTATACTAGCTCGCCACCGAGTGATATGACGGCGGTTCTCTGGAATCCAGAAGTATTGGAGCCGTCCACGACGATCTTTCGCATGACGTGAATCTCGTCTGCTATTCTTGATTTCAATGCAAGGGCGAAGAGTAGAGATGTTTCGAGTGCTTCACGGCTAATCGGATGAGGCGGTTCCTCATCGGCCTCGACCAAGCAACTTGAAGTCTTGGATGCCAAGTATCTTACTCGTATCACTTGTCTAGATTCAAACTCTGCGGCCTCGTCGATCTCCCCCAACTCGGAAGAAGCTGGTCGGAGAATTCTTCTGAAAGCGAAGGTTTTCTCCTGAATGTCCTCAGATCCGTCACCGACAAACGGCGGGCAAGAGCAGAACAGTTTGGTGCTCGTCGCAAGCTGCTGGTGGACCTCCAGACCGACTTTCAGCTGGATTCCTTCGTTGTCACATACAGCTTTAGCATCAACCAAATTATGACAAACCCCTAATCTTGACTGAGCGGGATTCTTGGAGTAAGCTCATCCACGAAATTCGTGAGCATGATTTCGTTTACGTTATCGAAATTCCCCAGCGCCCAAGAAAGTTTTGCTAGCGCTGTTTCCGCAAGCATGTTTTCAAGAGGCGTTGCTCCAGCCTTGATC
>DATLTL010000064.1:0-2448 GCA_035533635.1 Nitrososphaerales archaeon | reverse complement strand
TCAGATGAAACCGACGCTCATGTTCATGATACCGCTTTTTGGGGTTTACTACTTGGTGCGCATTTTCGTCGGGATAAACACGGTTCTCGCATTCGCACCGTTTCCAATCCAGCTCTTCAATATAGGTCCTCCACTTGATATTAACTTCTTCTGGTGGTACTTCATCTGCTCATTCACTTTTAGCGGGATTGTCTCACGCCTATTCGGGCTGACTCTGGACTAGTCCAGTTCGTCACAGCTCGCTAAAATAGTCATTATTCCAAGCCGTAGACAAACTCGGTCTGGTTTGTCAGTCGATTGAAGAAACGCAGCAAGAAAATTTCAGTTGTGATCTCCGGGATGACTTCTGTAGGCAAGACAACAGCTGCAGATGCAATAGCAAAGAAATTTCATTTGCGGCACGTAGCTGGAGGAGATATGCTAAAGCTCATGGCGTATGAGCGAGGTTACAAGCCATCGGGATCCGAGTGGTGGGATACAAAAGAAGGAATGAAGTTTCTCTCTGAAAGGGAACGCAACCAAGATTTTGACAAGGAGGTTGATCGCAGACTTTCAGAGTTTCTGAAGAAGGGCGGAGTAGTTATCACAAGTTACCCGGCGCCGTGGCTTTGTGATGCCGGATTGAAATTATGGTTTCACGCCTCACAAAAAACTAGGGCAAAGCGCCTCGGTGGTAGAGATAATATCACGTCGAGAAAAGCTCTGAACATTGTGAAGAAAAGAGACGTCGCGAACAAGAAGCTCTACAAGAATCTCTATGGTATTCGGTTCGGTGATGATTTATCTCCGTTCAACTTTATTCTCGATACGGAGAGAATGTCTGCTACCGAAGTTGCGAAAATTTCCTGCAAACTTGTTTCTGAGTATTCTAAAGACATTTAGTGGGTTGAATTTCTAGTGGAATCTACTTTCACCTTCGAGCTCAGTCGCTTCACAAAGGAAGCTGCCGAGAGGACCGAGCGAGAACTCATAGTCTTGCGAGACGAATCGACCAACCCGAAGTATGGGTGGATTCCAACTGAACGGCCAATCGTAGAGTATTTGAAAAACGGCTTTATCGCTCTTGACAAACCTCAGGGACCAACGAGTCACGAAATAGTGGCCTGGGTGCGGAAGATGCTGGGGCAAGAGAGGGCTGGGCATTCAGGTACACTCGATCCGATGGTTTCGGGCTTACTTCCCATTGGTTTAGGTCATGCAACCAAAGCTCTCTCCGTTTTGCTTCTGGGTCCAAAAGAATACATCTGCATTGCAAGGATTCATGATTCCATACCGAAGGACTTGCTATACTCCTCAATCAGGCAGTTTCTCGGACCAATCTATCAAAAACCGCCGCAGCGATCGGCTGTCAAGCGCGTGACGAGAACAAGGACCATTTACGAGCTCGAAATTTCTGAGCAGTTCGGAAATCTAATGCTGCTTCGAATCTTATGCGAAGCGGGAACGTACATTCGAAAGCTAGTGTACGATATCGGCGAGGTGATATCTGTAGGTGCAACAATGGCTGAACTTAGAAGGAGCAGGGTCTGTCAACTGGATGAGACAGATCTCGTTAGACTACACGATCTTAACGAAGCCAATGAGATCCTCAAAGAATCCAAAAACGAGGAGAAGATACGCGAACTCGTAAAACCAATAGAATCTGCTGTCACTTTTCTGCGACAGGTTAAGATTAGGGATTCTGCTGTCGAATCCTTGTGTCAGGGTGCGCAGCTCGCGATTCCTGGAATACTTTCGGTGTCGAAGGGGATTCGTAAGGCGGAGATAGTTCGAATAGTAACCGGAAAAGGCGAACTGGTGGCGCTGGCTGAGGCTCAGCTTGATGAAGAACAAATGAGTTCGCAGGAACACGGGATCGCAACTATTACCAGACGGGTGATAATGGGGACTGGAACTTACCCGAAGATGTGGAAATCCAAGCGAGAGGAAGTCGGCACAGAGGAGATCTCAGAGAAGCTCTTGAAACAATCTATTTTGGACAATCTGGACGAAGACGCACAGAATCTTTGATACTTGTTCAGTAACCCAAGCGCTTACCTCAATGGCAGAGATCTACTGTTTTCGATTGGTATATTTTCTTCCATTAGAATCGATTCCGTGGAGTATTTGAATTACATAAAATAACGAAAGAGTGTCTTCTGTGAATGTAGAACCTCATTTATATCGTCCATTTGCTCGCCGACGCGCATCACAATTGATCCTACCTAAGTATGAGGTTGGATCAACAAGCGAATAAAAAACGCAGAAATACGCCGCGCTAAGAAGTCTTTGATTGATGCTGTGCCGGGGTCGCCTAGAGCATTAGACTTTGCGGGAATCCTGGTAGGGCGCAGTTTTCTTCTGGGTCAGTTGATCCGGATGAAGTTGCGTACGCCTGGAACCTTGGCTTTTCAGAAGTCGCTTCTGATCGGAAAGCCTGTGACCGTAATGGTCTCGTGAGTTCAAATC
>DATLTL010000063.1:0-3691 GCA_035533635.1 Nitrososphaerales archaeon | reverse complement strand
ATGCTGGTGTAGGCATCAACTCTGTTTTTCGTCTTTCTGAAACCGTGTCCTTCGTCCGCATATGTTTTGAGCTCAACTGGTCTGCCGAGCTTGGTCAATTCGTCTCTAGCCTGCTCTGATTCTTCCAGGGGACATCTCGGGTCGTTGGCGCCAGCAAGCAACAGGACTGGAGCTTTGATCTTGTCAACGAAGAATATTGGTGAAGCATTATGAAGTCTCTCCTCGTCCTTTTCAGGATCGCCCATGTTCTCCAGGTCCCAGAAACGAAGCTCTTCCCTTTCGTTTTTGATCTCTGTGAACCAATTTAAGAATGGAACAAGTGCAGAACCGCACGCCCAGCCGTCCGGATATTTCGTTAGACAACACATAGTCAGGTAGCCGCCGAAAGATCCTCCAGTCACGCCAATCCTTTCAGGATCTGCTAGATTTCGCTCAATGAGGAAATCTCTTCCACCAACGCAGTCTGCGAGATCCAGATCGCCCATGGCGAACCTGTTCGCTTCGCGGAAAGTCTTGCCGTAACCGGTGCTTCCGCGGTAGTTCGGTCGAAGGACAACGAACCCCTTTGCGACCAGCGACTGGACGAATGGACTCCATGTATTGAGTGCTTGTGACGTGGGCCCGCCATGTATCTCGATCACAGCTGGCAGGTGTTCTCTCGTGTCCTTTCCGCGCATTTGCTTTGTCACCTTCTTTTTGCTCGTGATTGTAACGCTCCTGTTCGGCATGTAGATCAGCGCAGGTACTCTCATCCCATCCTTCTTGTTCGGGTAGAATATCTGCTCACCCTCGACGAAGTTACTGACCTCGATGTCGTCCGGGAGGCTGTTTGTTAGTTGCACGAATTTCTCGTCCTCGAGCCTGTACTGCCAAACGTCGTATGGATTCCTGGGGCCTGTAAACTGAAAGAAAATCGATTTGTCATCATGCGAGAATTTAGGAGAGCTTACTATGCCATGACGAAATTCCACGATTGAACCTTCGCTATTCTCGATGTCGTGGACGACGAGTTTTATGTCGCCTCCGCTGTTTACTGTATACGCAAGCTTCTTGCCGTCATTGGAAAATACTGGCTCGTAGTACTCACGGTTGGACTTGGTAAGCCACCTGATTTCTCTGGTCTCGCCGATCCAAAGTCCGATGTCATACATCCCCTTTGATGCGGAGACGAAAGCGATTTGCTTACTGTCCGGAGACCACGCCGGCTGGTTGGCATCTATCTGGAAACCTTCCTCTTCCAGTCTGACCACGCCTCTCGAAGGGCTTTCCAGCGACGCAACGAAAATTCCGATCTCTTGGGCCTTCACATTGCTAGAGTAAGCTATCCATCTCGCGTTCGGAGAAATCGTCGCATAATCGTCGCTGAATGTGTGATAACTGATCCGCGAAGTATGCCCAGTCTCAAGATCAAACGTGTATGCTGCGAATTTCTTTTGCCGATTTGAAACGTAAGCGATTTTCTTTCCGTTTTTCGAAAAGTTTGCGTTGGGGTATATTGAAAAATCGGGTGAGCCTGCGAGCCGTTCGACTTTCTTCGTTACGATATCATACAGATACAGGTTGAATTTTTCATCGCCGCTAAAGTCGCTTGCGTAGAGTATTTTGGAGGAATCAGGAGAGAATTTTGGTGAGATCTTGCTCTCTTCGTCGAAGGTGATTTGGCCGCAATTATTTACTCCGTCAAGAGTCAAATTGCCGAGGTAGAGCTGGAACTGGCCGCTCTTGTTTGAAGCAAATACGATCTTCCCGTCCGGTGAGATGTCAACACCTATGACGTTCGGCACGGAAAGAAGTGCTTCGAGGTTTAGTTCTGTGCTCTCCAATTTGGAAACAGGTGAAATCACGTCGTGCTTATGATTGTTGCTAGTCATTCCGCAAAGCAATTAAAGATTCGATTGCAATGTTTGGCAAGTGAATAATATCTATGGTCGAAACAGGACAGAAGGCACCGAATGTTGAACTTGTCGATACTGACAAAAAACCGGTAAAGATTTCAGATTACAGGGGCAAACCCACTTTACTCCTATTCTATCCAGGGGCTTTCACTGGTGTGTGCACGAAGGAGATGTGCACCTTCCGTGATAGTCTAGCCAAGTACAACCAGCTCGGCATCAATGTTGTCGGGATTAGTGTGGACGGCCCGTTCGCAAACAAAGCGTTCAAGGATGCAAACGGCGTCAATTTTCCTTTGCTCAGCGATTACGCGCATGAAGCTATCAAGGCGTACGGGGTAACTTTGGAGAATTTCGCCGGGCTCAAGGGCTACACAGCCTCAAAGAGAGCCGTGTTCGTCTTGGATAAGGATCAGAATGTCAGGTTCAAGTGGGTAAGCGACAATCCTGGAATCGAGCCCGACTACAATACTGTAGCAAAAGAGGCAGAGAAAGTAAAAGCGATGTAAGCTGTAAAACAGCTTACTTCCCTTTACGTTCCCTCTTCCCAGCCTGTCAGATACTCCAATTGTTCCTTTGACAGCTTGTCGATTTCAATTCCCATGCTGTCAAGCTTGACTCTTGCAACTTCCTCGTCTTGTGATCTGGGTATATCGTAGACGTCCGGCTTCAGATCTTTTCCTTCCTTCGCGAGTCGAAGTATCGACATGAACTGGTTTGCGAAGCTCATGTCCATCACCTCGCTCGGATGTCCTTCTGCCGCAGCAAGATTCACGAGCCTACCCTCCGCAAGCGCGTAGAGCCTGTTCCCGTTGGATAGAGTATACTCGATGTTATCTGCCCTAATTTCTCTCTTTTTCTTTGCAAGCTTTTCCAAGTCGCTGACCGAAACCTCGACATTGAAATGGCCCGCGTTTGCCAGTACCGCGCCGTCCTTCATCTTCTGAAAATGTTTTGTTGTAATCACGTTCTTGCATCCCGTCGCGGTTATGAAAATATCACCGACCTTTGCAGCTTCGTCCATCGGCATGACCTCAAAGCCCTCCATTCTAGCCCGCAGCGCCTTGATAGGATCGATTTCCGTAACTATAACGTTCGCGCCCAGGCCCCTTGATCTAGATGTTAGTCCCCGTCCACAGTGGCCGTATCCAGAAATGACGACGTTTTTTCCAGCAAATAGAATGTTCGTCGCTCTGATGACACCGTCCAGCGCGCTCTGCCCCGTGCCGTAGACGTTGTCAAAATCGGACTTGGTTTCTGCGTCGTTTACCGCGATGATTGGATACTTGAGTTTCCCGTCCTTTGCCATCGCTCTTATCCTGTGAATCCCTGTTGTTGTCTCCTCCGTTCCTCCTTCGAGCCCTTTCAGGTATTCAGTGTGTTTTGTGTGAACCGTGAAAATTAGATCTGCGCCGTCATCCAGCGTCAAGTTAGGTTTGAGCTTTAGAGATTGCTCAATGCACCAGTAATAATCCTCGGAAGAGAGACCTCTCCATGCAAACACTTCCGTGCCCGCCTGGTCGAGGGCCGCCGCAACATCATCTTGGGTCGAAAGTGGGTTGCATCCAGACCACGATACCTTGGCGCCAGCGGCCCTGAACGTCTCAACAAGAACAGCTGTTTCCTTTGTAACATGAAGGCAGCCTGCTATCTTCACGCCCTGCAGCGTCTTCTTCTTGGAATGGATAGCCCTCAATCTCATGAGAACCGGCATGCGGGACTCTGCCCATTCGATTTTCTTTCGTCCGGCCCCAGCCAAAGAAGCGTCCTTAATCTTGCTCAAGTATCAATCACTTGAG
>DATLTL010000062.1:0-6032 GCA_035533635.1 Nitrososphaerales archaeon | reverse complement strand
TGCGTATTTTTCATAAAATACCCTCGCCCTGAGTTCGTCAGCGTTGAAAAACTCCAAAGTCTCCTTCGGCAGCTCAATCGGGGTCGAAATCTGCTCCAGTTCCCCTGCATACTCTGACGTACTCTCGACGTCATCAACTCTGTCATTTATCGAATTTGATTCCATTTCCTTCACAATCCTGTCGTTTATTTTGAATTTTTTTGATTATTGCCTCGTTTACCGGAGGCAGGGGGAACCGAAAACAGGTAGTTGTCCTGTAACGGAATTGATCTCTATGCACTCGCCAACATAAAAGCTAAGCTTTTTGCAATGTGAATTCAGGAAAAAGTATACTTTCTCGGCCGGTACCGTTTTCGTTTGGCAATATTGACCTAGAACGATCCAATTTTCCCTCATCCATAATGTGCAAACATTGCTAGCGTGCTGAATATTTAACACATTGCAAGGTCGCGACAATATTTCTATTGCAAAATTCGGAAGTAGAAAATCGTGTTAAAAATTTTTTACATTTTCGCGAAACAACTGTGCATCACCAAGTGTAAAAATTGTTAACGCAATTTTTTCGAAAAGCTATTTTCCAAAAATATTTTGAATCTGAAAACAAAATCTATCCAAATCAAACAAGCAGAGGTTGTGTAATTAGCGAAGTAGATTTGCAACTCGCGCATCTTCCGCCACTGAACACCTTCATTCCACATTTCTTGCAGATTTCTGGGTTTCTCGAGAACCGTACAAATGGAAGTTTTCCATACACGCTCGCGACTATATTCCCAAAGTTTAAATTATCACTCACGTCCTTAGGGAATCCCAGGCTCACGAGCGTCCCACCGCTAGTAGACTTGCATAATTCTGCAATCTCCCGCACGGTCTTCTCGTCTTCGTAGCGGTCCGAGGCGACGATACCCTCTTGATACCCACTGTGACGAGTCTCCTGAGATCTTCCATACTTTTCACCGTCAATCTCCGATAATCGTTCAAAACCGTCAGAGTGTATCATTGACACGAAGGCTCTGCCTCCCAGTTTAGATGCCTTCTCGGTGGTGACTTTGCTGGCCGTGTCCAGAATCTTGATCGCGAGCTCGTGCCTGCTGAGAGACTCCCTTTCGGCCATCAAACTCGATATTGCTTCGTTCAGACCAATCATGTTGATGACGAACGGCATATCTTCAAGGGAGGAAACAACAGGAATCTGGGACAAAGCCGGTAGCAATCCTTTCTTCATGGTGTCTCGAACATGGTCCTTCCTATTCACGAGTGCGTTTACAGCTGTCTGAAGCAGCAGTGCAAGTTTTGCACGAAAGTAAGTTTCATCCTTGTTTGATTCGTATGCGAGTCTGGGCAGATTAAGAGCTAGGTTCTGCAAAAATGCAACGCCGTCTGGACCGCTCCCACTCTGACCGAGCACATTCAACTTTAGTCCAGAGAACGAATGCTTCCCATCGGACTCCAACGCGATATCGCCGCCCTTCAATATTATGTGGGCGATGCCTTCCACAACTCTACGGTCGAAGTATCTGCCCGGGGAAACGACAAGGTGTATCGTCGGAACTGGTACGACTTCGATATACCTGGAATATGCCTGAAGCAGTGAATCTCGAAGCTCGAGCTGCGAAGGCACATCTTCATCCTTTTGCGGTTCGCCTATTCTGAATGTGATGCTTCGGGCTCGACCAATACCTGTAGTCATTGAGAGAGAGGACAGCATCCGGGAAAACATTCTGATCTGCTCCTCTTGAGATCTTGGCGAATACAACTTTGAAAGATATGAAATTAGATTGTCGAGGCACACTTCGTTCGATACTTCTCTTGACACTATGCTCGCTAGGATTTCAAGAGACTCCAAAGCTGAATCAAAATTCTTTATCATGCCCATCCTTGGAACGTTGCTAATCTTGCTCCCGAGGTTGTACGGATTCGAGTAAAGCGCATTGAGATCAAGGTAGACTGTATCCGGCATCAGACTCCAAGTTCCCAAACTGGAAATGTGTATGTCTCCAGAAAGATGAGCGTCAGAAACGTCTCTAGGTATCTTTGTCAAAATTGCGTATTCGGAGAAAACTTTTCCTGAAGTTGTAGAGAGCACGGAATCTATGGAGTCAGAACTGTCACCCGCCCTTAGAATCAGCTCGGCAACATCAGCGACGGGAAGTCCGAGCCTTGTTAGCTTGTGCCGGTACTCCTCGTATCCATGTTCGACGAGAATGCTGTTTACAATTTCACGGATTAATGGAGCAGTCAGGTACGCAGTTTGGAACTTGTAAACACGCGCTTCAGTTTCGCTTGCTATCTTTTGCGCAATCTCTACTGGCATTCCCGCCTCTCTTACGAGCGATTGGAGAATTTTGTCTGCGTTGAACTCCTCAAGGGCCTGCCTTGAACTTCTCACATAGAGCTTCCCAGATTCAAGCATTGACTGTTCTTCAATCTGTTTTGTGAGGTTCAGAACGAGTCTCCCAAGGCTTGTGGCGGTGTATTTCCGCTCTGCCCTGTTTAGCGAAATCAAAGTCTGCTTCACGAGTTTTCGCAAGTGATAGGCAAACTTGCCAGACTCTTTCTTTGACTTGAACCCGGCAAGAGTTTTGAGCTCAGAATAACTCAGAGGCCCTTTTGTATTCAATATTCTGAGTATGTCCAGTCGGTTGGGTGATGCGATAACAGAGTAAATTGTCCGTACCCTACGAGGCGAACTCAATTCAATCTATGCTCCGCTGAATTTAGGAAGGATCAAATGCGAAGTGAGATTGAAAGAAAGAACATAGACAACGTACCGGAAACTAGAGGTGAAGAAAATTAGATTCAAATGCCATACTGCAATACAGATTGGTTAAAAAAGATTGATAATCTCAAACTACTCTGAAAAAAAATGGCCAAAAATAATGGACTGATTAATTCTTCTTTAGCGGCATATTTTTTGTCGTTACATTACCTCGGAAAATTTTCAAAGCTTAGCGAAAAAACCGAATCATTATCTAATTACTGCAAGACCAAAATATGTAATCTGAAATCAAAACGATTATTATTTGAAAGCGTTTTCGGTAAGAAGCACTTTTCGGGAGTATTCGCATGAGTGCAGTCACAGGCAGCAAATTTGAAAGCATCTTCTCTGAATTGCAATCAAAATCAAATCTAACACGGGAAGATCTTGCTGGACTGATTCAACAAAAGAAGTCAAATGTCGGAGGAGGCTATCTGACTGACCAAGGAGCACTGTTCCTTGTGGCCGCCGATCTGAGAATCAATGTCGATTATGATAATGGAGGGCCAACTTTGCTCGCGCAAATTTCGAAAGATCAAAATTCGGTCGTGGTTACAGGCAGAATATTGTCGGTGGGTTGTCCGAAAACTTTTACTCGAAAGACAGATTCACAAAAAGGACTGCTATCGCACATAGTAATCTACGACAACAGTTCTTCTATTTCGATGAGCCTTTGGGATCGTGCTGTGACTTCTTTCTTTGACGGGGTAGACGTTCGGCCTGGAGATTTGATCAGGATCTCAAACGCGTATACTCGTGCCGCAATTGATGGAAGTGCCGCAATTAGTATTGGGGAAAAAGGCGTCATTGTAAAGATCACGGACGATAAAAAGTCAAGCATACCAAGTCTAGAGAGCAAAATAACGCCGCTCTCAGCAATTCCAGAAAATGGGAAAATGTTAATTATTCGAGGAAGAGTCGAGGGCGAGACAAAGAGGACAAGTTTTACAAGGAGCGATGGCACTTCGTCCGAACTCACTAGTCTTACAATTTGCGATCCAGACAATTTGAAGCTGAAGTATCGGGTTGTTATCTGGGGAAACTCGAATCCAGTTTTGTCATCGCTGAAAGATTCTGAAGTTGTAACATTACTCAACGTACGGGCGAAAATTTCCAATTTCCAGAACAGTATTGCGACAGAAATTCACGGGGACGAAACAACTTGTATATTGGAACGATGGGAAGAAACCAAATCCTGGATGAAAAAATTGGCTGGAAATTCCAGTCCGATCAGGCCAGATGAATCATCTGCTAGCAGTCCTGATGCAAGTCGAGAGATACCTTTCGTAGCGAGAATCGTTTCAATCAGAAAATCGGACGACGCAAGAATTTTTCTGCTACTAATGGATTCGCAAAAGCGGAAGATCACCGCCGTCGCATCTGGTGACGCAGCAAACGAGGTTGGAGGGCTAAATACAGATGAAATTGTCGTGTGCAAACCTGACACCTTTGACTCCGCAAGTCTCAAGGCAAACATTAGCAAAGAAAAATCCATCGTAAAGTCAAATTCAAAGCGCGCCGACATCCCAACATCTGCATCGCTTCTATCCAGAGTCGAGAATCTGGAGCAAACTGGAATTGTGTCATTGGAACTCATGTGCCTTACCGATCCGGTTGGAAGGGAGATACAAACAAAGGACGGACTCGTAAAGCGCACGGAGGTCACAGTTGCAGATCACACGGGCGAGATCAAAGTGTACGGGTGGCGAACTCTTTCGAAACTACTCGAAAATTGTTCCGCTGGCGACAGGATAATTCTCGGCGCCGTCGAAGTTCAGGTTCACGAAGCAAAAAAATTCTTGGTGTTGAAGAATTACTCTACGGTCACAGAGCTGGCTGCTTGAATCATTCCTGCCAAAAACCTCTGGTCGCAACGTAATTCTTCTCCGCCAGGTAGATGTTCCTGTAGAACTGGTCTTCATCTCCCGTTTTCCTGATGATTCTCGCAGCTGTATCGACTCCAACTCCGTAGCCCGAAAGAATCACTATGGCCCTTTTTCCAAAGTTCTGGATCAGGCTCGAAGTCTTCCAGGCTCTCCTGTATTTTTTCTCCTCGGCCTCGGTCAGCGGCTGGGCTTTCTTTTTCTTTTGAATGATCTTGGGAAGTTCCAAATCAGAGACATATGTCTCTGTAATTATCCTTGACCGACACAGCGGACAGATCATCGGTTCTTTCACGTCGTTTGTCTTTTGGACCGACTCGTACTTGCCGCAGCTAAGGCATACTAGTTTGTGCTTTGAGTTTCCTAGCCTCTCTTTCACAAGATCCAGGATCGCCTTTTCCATGGTCACTGGCAGAGCGGCGAAACTGGAAGTGTATTCGAGAATCGGTCTAGCAAGTTCAGAAAAATCGTTGACCTCGGCTACTCTCATGGTCATTCCGCCATCCCTCAAGAGCTGCATGATTTCCTTTGTTCTTTGGATGTCATATTTTTCCAAGAAAAGCTCTCGGAGAATTTCGTCATACAGCGCTGTATTCTTGTATCTCTCCTGAATTAGCCTGGCGGCTCTCCGGTCGTATTGAGCCTTCTTGTCTATTATTCCAAACTTTTTCGACACGTACCAAGTTTTCCAGTTGAGCGGGTGCGTTCCGACGATAGAGGCTTTCAGAATATCTTCAATCACAATGTCTTCCTTCAAAGCATCAAGTACGTTCTTTGCTTCCAGGGGGCCGTTGGACGACAGAACTATCCTGTAGGCGTCAGATTTGGTTTCTACCAAATATCCGATCTTTGCAGAAAGGAGAGTTGAAAGCAAAGTGGAAATTGTCTGATTAATCTTGCTGCCAAAACAGGCGTGCACCACAATAGCTGTCGATGCCCTTCTTTTTTCGATCACTATCCCGCGGTCGTCTGGAACGCCATCCAATTCCTTCGCAATTCTATCCAGACGTTCTATCTGTTTTTGCGAGACCGGTTGCTCCATTCCGCGACCTGAGGCGATTTTCCTGCGCAAGGAGCCGACAATTTGCGATGTTGAAAACTCAATGGGTATCAGCTCACCGACCCAGTATGGAATCGTGCTGATGTCTCTGAACATCGGCTCGACGTACAAAGTTTCCTTGTCATCATCGATTGAAACTATTCTCCACGAGTTGCCCTTCAACACGAACGGCTTTCCAGGTTCACCGTACTCACCAACGAAGACTTGGTCCAAGCGACCGATAATTTTCTTCGTTGTAATATCAATGACTTGGAACTGCTGAATGTCCGGTATTGTGGAGAGGTTGGAGAAATAATAATCATAAGTCCTTGGACCTCTTCTCTTCAGAGCTTCG
>DATLTL010000061.1:0-37047 GCA_035533635.1 Nitrososphaerales archaeon | reverse complement strand
CTTACCGTTAGGCGTTGTGGTGGTAACATCATAACAAAAATGGACATGCCAACATCAGCAATCGGTGGCGTTTCAAGTAGAAACACGCAGCACACCAGGCGTACTGTAAGTTTTGAGCGGTTCTTCAAGAAAAGTGGACAGAAAAAGTTGTGTCCATTTGGCTTCTAGTTCTTCTTTCTTGGCACTCACAAAAAGTGGAGAATCGTGACACACCATTCACGTGGCAGGTACTGGATTCTGCGTGGCGAGAGATTGGCCGCCGATACTGAGACTGCTCCAGTCAGGAGCCCATGATTGATCGCCTCTGAAACTACGGAACCGAGATGAATGAATAAGGGACGAAAAGTCCTCCCGCATCCGGCGGAAGGCATTCCTTCCACTAGTGGAAGATGATTCCTTGCACTCTTGTGCGAGATGTTTCCCCTGACGAACCCGGTAGTTAATGCTACTGGGTGCTCCAAGCACTTGCTTGGGGTTGGTCTCTCCAGACGTGGAGAGTACCGAAACAGTTTCCTGTGAAGCTGCGCAGCTGACTCTCTTCGGAGAGGTGTTGCGCAGTGGAGGGGCTGTCGGGAACAGAATTGGTCATCATGTGCCAATAGACACGCTTTCCTGACTCTCCGCCTACAACGCAATCATGGGTTGTTTGTGGTCATGGACAGCAACGAATTTAGGCGCGTGCAAAAGGGTACCAAATAATGACCAGCAAACCGAGGATTCCGAGTGAATTCAACGACGAAGAGTTTGAAGATGCGGTTAGACATCTTCTTCAGGAGGACAGGACGCTGCTCGAACGACTATCCAGGTCCTAGGATCTCTTTTCGGAGATCCCCCGGTGCGTTAGGGCTTAGGGGTAGCGGGTAGGCTACTGAGAAAACATTTAATTTTCAATTCAACTTTGGATTTTGCATGGACGGAGTGGATTACAACGAAAGACTAGTCAGAATCTTAACAAATGTTGGTCGAGAACTTCGTAAAACGAAGGAAAGAGCCGACATAATCTCAAGGTAGCTAAATGACTGCTTGACCAGCACGTTCCATGCTTTACTCAATTTATCATCCTCAGCCTTCGGTTCTGCGAATCAGAATAAGACTCAAAAGACGCAAAGTCAATCATAATGACGAGCTAAAATGGAACAAGAGAATAAAATTGGACCTACGATCTACAAATTCATCGATGGTGATGCGGAGGAGCTTGGAGGATCACAGCCCGATCACCAGGGGAAATCAATCAGATGTCCGCATTGCGACAAAGAGATTCTCCTAGACATATGGCTCAAAACAAATCTGACACAGATTGAGGTCTTCCGATCCTCAGCGCAACACAGAGAATACGAAGAGAGATTGCCGCGTTTGTAGCTAACATCGAGTCTTTGCCGTCTCCCATCCCCGGCATGAGCCTCGCGCCAAGAGGAAATGTCTTAGTAATACGTTCAACAATGTTTGACATTACCTAGTCGGAGCAGAGTGGTAGAATATGACAGCGGTTGGCGTACGCCTCAGCAAGGATCTTGAGAGGGCAATCGACAGCGTGAAGAAGGAGGAATCAGTCAACAAATCAACGGCGGTAAGGATGCTCATGGATACAGGATACAAGAAATGGAAGCTCAGAAAGGCCATAGTTCAGCTCAGGGCAGAAAAAGTGACGCTATGGGAAGCGGCTAGGATTGCGGGGATGCCGTTGTGGGAGTTTGTCGCTCTAATCAAAAAGGAAGAGGGAATAGAATGGGCAGAGTTCAATCAAGTGGACGAGTTGCTCCAGAAACGCCGATCCTATTGCTGAACACCTACTCTCAAAAATTCTCCTTCAACCCGAGCTTCTCAAAGTAGTGATGATTTCCTTGTACCTTCTGCAGCTTCTACTTCGACTCTCTTGCCTTTGATCATGAACGTGATCCTCTCCGGTTCTCCCAGGGCTTCAATTACAGGCTTTGGAATTGTGCACTGATGCCCTCTAGTCTCGTGAGAATTTACGCTGAACGTAAACTCTCGCGACCCTTCCTTCCATCTCGGCATGCTCAGAAAGTGATGCAATGTGCCTTTAAAGAAACCATCCTTGGATTGAGCGGATTGCGAGCGAAGTCGACAATGTCGACAAATGTTGTAGACATACGGTTGTCCCGCCTCAGAGAAAATTATCCACGTGGATGCGGATGGATCTTCATATTCGATCTATTTTTTTTGATCGATTTTTCGCGCCCCCCGTTTCTCGATCAATCAATCCTTCGATTCATCGATCGATAGAATTGATTCGAATCGAACAGTCGAACCATAGATTGCATCAACGGATTTGCCATATAGATAGATTTTGATCTCAGAGGACGAGCAATCCATCCGCAAAGCAAGAGGGAGGGGCGGGGCTTTTTGCATCGGGATTACCAAGGTATTGGGTCAGCGAGATATGCAGCCGTGAAAGGTTACGAGTTACCCATCTTCTCTCAATTTCAAGCTAATTTTTTTGATCGATTTTCAATAGCAATTGCTTGCCCTTGTTCAATTGATCGAAATCGATTTTCCGATCGACTCAACTGCGCCGATGGCCAAAACTCCCAAAAGGATGAAAACAACGATTCTATTATTTCGCTTGCCTTCTCTCTTCAAACAGTTTCCAACCTACTATGTCCAAATTAAACCGAGAATCACATTTGAGACTTTGGAATAACAGAACAACTCTGCGTATTCGGTTTTGCTTCTGTTTCTTCATGGATACTTTCGGTCGACGGTTTCGATTTTATTCGCATTGACACCAGTGCGAGAATAGCACCAATTGCGAGTAGGATGATTCCCAGATACAACTCCAAATAATTCCTATTGTAAGTGCATGTCTCAGCAATACCTTGGACTAAAGGATTCAGAGGGTAGATTGGAGTAGACAAAGTAATCAATATGAGAACCACTCCGACAACGGCAACACCTGTGCCAATAATTGTGAACTCCTTACGCAAAGCCTTCCAATTTCTCCTTAGCTGAGGGCTCTTTCGTTACTAGGCTTGCGTTGTGGTTTGCAAATATTGGCTTTCTCCCTACTATCAAGTAAATCCCGAATACCGCAGATCCGAGACCGACAGCCAAAGGGAGATAGTAAGACAAAAGAAAAGAAGGTTGTAGAGAGTATCTCGAAGTCAGGGAAGAGTACATGAAATAGAACCCCCACAAGATTAATGTTATTCCCGCTAATCTGTGAGTTTGTATCATGTCATTACACTATCTCTTACTGATTGCCGACTTGGAAACCAATTCTTTCAACATTCTAGGCACACGAAGACAACTCTGTGGTTTGAGTCGTCTGAGTGGTCACAATTGTTTTACCAAAAGGAGATGTGATATTGTTGGCAGTGATGTAGGTTGTGTAAGTAATTGCTGTAGTTATGACAGGCGGGCTTGAAGTTGTAAAAGTGCAAACGAATCCAGTAACCTCAGTCCTTACCACGACCTGTTCCGTTACATGTGCCGTAGGACTCAAGATGTATCCGATAGCCACGATACCAACTAGTACCAAAGCTATTACTATCATGACGAGAATTTTATTCATGCTAGCATAGTCGAAATAAGTAATATCCGAAATTCCTATTTAAAACTACACAGGAAAACACACAAGCCCAGATTTCTTCGTGTACTCAAGGATTTACTTGAGCCGGATTAGGCTCAATTTTAGCCATCTTCGCATTTTTCCTGTCGCTGAAATAACCATACAATCCAATGACGAGAGCTACTATTAGGAGAGCAACGCCAATCCCGATAACTAGAGTGCCCACGTCAAAGGTCAAGTGCAAGTTGGGCGTGTTCGGGGTAAGGCCACATTGATAACAAAAATTCGGGTCAAATGCATTTACAGGTAATGTCCTGATGTAAAAACCCGCTAAAATAAATGCGATTCCAGCTGCGAGAAAGCCAACAAACAGCTTTACGTATTTCATAGCAAATATCAACGGCACCTAACTATTTGAGACTAATCTAGAGTGCTTTTCTTGAGGCAAGAAGATATCAACTCTTCAAGTAGCAGTTGCCACAGTTGTCGCATTGTTCTGGCTGCCATCTTCAAACGCCGCAACGCAAGTAATCACGTGTTCTGTTCGCTAGAACAGTATTGCAATCGCATACTTTCAAATAACACTGATGACATCTTAGAAGATATCTTACATGGCGAAAGCAAACAGGACACTCTATCTGGACATTGTGAGCATAGTAATGATTGTAATTATCCTCATGGCAGTCTTCATTTATGTTCCTACTTCCCAATCCTATACAGTTCCCGACCAATATGGCGCAACGGGACTGAATACAACAATTCACACGTCCCTGTCATGTCAAACATTTGGAATCGGTGAAGTCAACATTCACGGAGTGGGTAATGAGTGGTCGAATAATTGCAATATCCCTTCGACTGTTTTCATTCCTAATCCTAATCACATCAATGGCACAAGTTGACATAATTGGTAAAGTCTTCAATTAGTCAGGTCACAATATGAAATAGAAACTCAAATACGTCCGAATTCGCTAAAGGGGTGCATGCGTTTGGTGCAAACCTCGTGAACCGAGCTAGGAAAATAATCATTCTGCATTAGGCACTAGAGTCGGTAAATCCTTCGTCTTGTTCTTAGCGATAGAGAATGGCGATGATGAGTAAGATTGAGTGTAGCTCCCACCCGAACTTTTCGGTAAACTCGAATGCGTCCGCCAATTGTACCTCCCCTTGTTCCTACGGTCACTTTAGCCACACCTCTACCTCTTCGATAAGTTCCGACGGCATATGGGCCATATCTACCCCAGCCTGCAGCTGCAAAGTATCTTCCATGTTTTATTGCAAACGATTTCCTTACCATGTCGAAAAACCTCTGGCGCCTTGATGTTGTGTATGGATTCGCCGACCGAGTCGCTTAGAATACTATGGAAATGACAAGTCCGATGATAAGCATGAATACGCCTACGACAGCTAACTGACCTGTTATTATTAGAATCATACCTAGAAAACCACAAATTCCAACCACAATTCCTGGTAAACCCGTTAGAACTATTGTCACTATCGTGATGACAGCGGCTACTATACTTGCAAGAAGTAAAATTGTAGTTGAAAGATTCCAAATTGACGATGCGGTTCCTCCAAATTGGTGCATTACCGGGTTCAGCGCATTTATCACAAGTGAATCAGGGTCAATATTAATTCCCGTGACCAAAAATATTCCTGCGAACACACCCGCAATGACGGCAGGAATGAACACAATCGCATACAAACCACTTGGCATGTTATTCAAACTCCTAAGCGGTCACTGTCAAGTCTTGTGATGTGCTTGCAGCTGTCAAATTGTTCCACGTGACGAGGATGCTAATTGTGTATGTGCCAGGGGGCGCATTGACTGTTTGCACATCATAAGTGTACGATTGGCTAGTACCTTGCGGACCCAGAGTTTCGATAGCTTGAGTGGAAGGTGAAATCTCTATGCCTTGGACATTTGGTGAAAGCGCGGCCTCTGCAACGAGTCCTGAATAGACAGACTGGCTGTTACTTTCTATCTTAAAGGAAATTGATGTTTTGTCATTCTGATTGATAGAATTTTTCTGGCCCCCAAAAACACCCGCAGACTGCCATGAGACGTTTACAATTTTCACATTGGGTGGGCTGATTGTAACGATGCTACTGCTAGGCGTGATTGATAAGTACGAATAAACACCAATACCAGCCACGGCTATGATAACAATTATGATAAGAAGCGCCGCGTAAACACTTGAGTCTGCACTTGATGATTGGTACGACATACGGCTATGCGAGCGCAGTTGATGACGCATTTTGCTACAAGTGTAGTTATTAACGCCACTAGAGATATTTAACCATTTAAGATAGCCTCTGGTACAGACTATTTTTACGGCCTTTGACGAACTTTTCTATTACCAGTTGAGTGCGCCCATCAGAATATGGTGAGAACCGCTCTCTCAGCTTTCTGCTGAATTATTGGAGAGATTTTAAGGGAGCTTACTGTAAACTATTTTTTTTGCTTCTTCGTATTTCTCGTTGTTCAGCTCGTAGTACTTACCGAACTTCCCCTTCAATTTGCCGCTCGGAAGCTGCTCGTACTTGGATGTTACTATACCATAGTTCTTGAGAATACCCAGGTGATGTGTCATTGAAGTCCTATCAATATTAGTCAATCTCGAGAGTTCGCTAATATTCTTCTTACCTTTCGTTTTGAGGACTTCTATTATCATCAACCTTTCCTTGGTAAAAATTGCATCGATGAGGTTGACGTGCTCACTAGTTGTCTTGTTCCTTGCCCATGCCATGGCCATTCTATAGCTCAACCTGATTATTAGAACCCAAGTGAAATTTCCTAGAGCATTTGAAGCTAGAACAGATGCAGAATATTACTACAGATGTATAATCTCTCATCACTATGGCTTCCCGGGCCTTATATTTTAACAATTAGTGACGGCCTCGCACGCTTGCTCGGAAAAGTTCTACAGATTTGGCATCCATGCACAGAATTCATAATCGAAAATAAAGCGCATACAGCACTGTCGTTGGTTAATAGATGTCGATAATCGCCATACGCTTTACTTCCGCAAATTGAACATTTCATACAAGCAAAACAATACGAGACCACATTGGTAAAATTGTATTTCCTCTCAATAAATCCGAATTTGTTTCCACATGAATAGCATGTTGGGTTCCCTCTAGACATTACGTCGATTTTGAAAGCCTGTAGCTACTAGAGTATTTTGTCAAACACCCTTCTGATTCATGGCTTATTGTCGTGATACTCGGGATGCGAAGCAATGAAATACTCCATGTCTTCTTTTGAAAATACGCCGCCCGCTCTGCAATTCTTGTGATTGCATTTTACTGAGAAAAAGTTCTTGCTAACTTCTTTAACAAGAAACTGCGGGTTTGGAACCAATTTAATTTTGACAAAATCTTCCCGAATGTATCCCTTGACAGAGTACGTGCCGTCTTTTTCTCTAGTCGAAAATACCTCTGCGTATCCCTTGACAGAGTACGTGCCGTCTTTTTCTCTAGTCGAAAATACCTCTGCGAATTCAACTTCGGCCTTAACTTTACGAATAAGTGCGTTCGCTTGACCAAGAGTTAGTTTAATTGCAGTCGCTTCTTCTTCAATTGTCGCTTTTTTTACCAAGTTTTCGAATTCTACGATTCTACTTCTACTCCTGCTGTTCCGGGTACTCCAGTCAATCGAATCTCTGGGCACGAGTTTCATCGGAAATTCCCTTGGATAGCAGTTGTGTGCTGCTTAAATAGCAATTCAACATGCCGACGTGGGTCGGTAATCTTCAAAACTACAATTTTTTCAATGCTTTGAGCGAAGAACGTCTGCTCTTAAGATAGAAAGAAAATCCGATGGAAAGAGCAACGCTGCTGCGGAAAGACCTGAAGCTGCCACGAGAATTGCATAATGGGAAAGCAGCACATTCAGGGGAAGAATAACTGGAAAGAATTGCAAGAGAAGAAAGTCCAGTAGGAAGACGCACAGTATTGTCAATGAAAGTGTCTTGAGAAAGTCTTCCAACTCGTCTTATACCGAATTTATTACCAGCCACAATATAAAATCGCCGCGCTATAATTCTCCGACATTAGTCACTACAAAGGGTCCCCTCAGGACATCTGGGATTTGGGTCGGAAGGTGGACGACACTTGTTTCGTAACCCGCTACAATTTCTTTCAAAGTCGTCGAGGAGTTCACGGATAGACTCTATTGGGAATTTGCGAGTCACTCTACCTCTCGCTACGAAACGACGGAATCTACTGCTCAAACGTATTGGGTCGCGGCCAAAATAATAGAAGTAATCCGAGATTAAAACTCTGTCAGGTTTGGTGTCGTCGGGTTCGAGATTATTATTATTGAGGTGAGGATTCCATTGCACCGACATGTAGCCTCCACCATCCTCCCTCGGGGAATAGACTCTATCGCATCTATTCAGGAATCTATCATCTTCCCAATATTTTCTGAAACTCATTGGAGGCTCTGTAATCTTTGCTAGATAGACTACACTCTCAAAATTGTTCTCGTCGTGAAGGCTCGCGAGTTTTGTTCCAACTGTGCCCATTATCCAGTCGTTTTCATTTGCAACGCTTCGTATGTGATATCCTTTACAAGTGCACAAGGTCAGATATCTTCCGTCCCTATCTACAGAAGGTGCAAAGCCCGTGTCAGCAGTCATTACGTAGCTACGGAGAAATTGGGAGTGCTGCAAGTCCCATTCATTCTCCTAATTCTGAAATCCGGGACAATAGAGTCTGCAATCCATCTGGACGCAAATCGTTAGGAATCCACTTGTGACCCCTCGGATAGTTCAGTTTCCCATAAACCCTTTCGGCGAAGGGAAGCGGTTTGAATGGCCAGCCTTCAGTAAGCGGGATAGCTTCAGGTAATAACAGAGACAGCCGTTGTTGCCCTTTCATTCCGATTCTATTGCCAACCGCACATATGAATCGGTCAGATGGTCTTAGGAAGTGAGCGTTGATCCTGATTTGTGGTTCAACCGCCTCGAGCATAGAGGAATCTATTTCCGCGTTGTTTCGGGCTATTCTTATGGAATAGTGGCGAGACTGCTCCGTCGCACTGGTGTCAACTTGGAATACTTCTCTTATCTTGAAATAGCCAATCAGATATTTTGTCATTTGTCCTGCCTGATGTCGTCGAATTGTTGATGTATCAACTTCGCGGTAACTCTCTTCCGAATACTGGGCTAGACTGGCAACGAAGAAAATGAAATCATCTGGTAACAAGCGAAGTAACTGCTTTCCCCTTCTCGCATCAGGAGGCTCGGAATAAGTGAAACCTTCAGGGTTAGGGTCGTAATGACATGGTTTCTGTTCAAGGGGCTCACGAACGTAGAACGAAAGATTTCTGTTGTAGGGGCTAGATTGCCGTGATGTGCACCTAATGTCTCTATAAGTTGGAGCACCTTGTCTCGGCATTGTTTCAACGATAGGGATGAATTCAAATTGATTGTCATGAAAAACTGGACCAACGATTCCGAGAGTTTCATCATTCGATGTGTCCGCTCCAATATGTATCAGAAGTCCTTTACTCTCTGCATTCATGTGATTTCTTGACCTAGAGCCAGATTTCTCATCATCGCGCACTCAAGAACTTCTTTTCGGCCTCTGAAACGATGGCTCCGACTTCGCTCCATAACATCTGACATAGTTTTCGAAGGTCGATGTCTGGAAACTCCTCAAGATAGATTTCTGGATTTGTAACAATATTCTGCCAAGCGTTACTGGGTAATACGGGCCCTACGGAACCACTAACGATGACTTCATCAATAGAAGGAAGTTCGTAACTGACACTGGATTGAGCCAGAATAGTTCCAGAAACAAATACAGTCTGCTTCACTGGAGGATAACCACGATGGTTTATCACATGTCGTGTATTCCACAGGGGATTCTTGCTCAGGAGTCCCACCTTTTGCTTCCACCATGCAAGAAATTCCAAAGCGTTTTTATTTTCTTTTGCTCGGGCAACTAGTGCGAAGTCTCTTTGTTCGAATCTCTCCTCTCGCGTGAGACGCAATTCAAACGCCTCAGCACAGTCGTACAGCATGATGTCCATTGTGCTGTGAACTGCGCTCATGAATGCGGAGAAGCAATATTTCATAATTCTTAGGTCTCCAAAGTTGCTTCGAAGAAGCTCTAGGAAATATTCAGATTCCGCAAGTTTTTCCTTGCTTTGCATTTCTGTAGTCATTGCACAGAGCTGTGATGCCTGCCCGAGAATATAAATTAGGACGTCGTCACTCAGACATTTACTATTCGTTAGAGTATTTTGATACCTATCCAGTGGACGCGGTTGATGTCGCGACAGTAGTTATTGCCAAAGTGGGCTGCAGTGCGTAAGTCAAATAAATGATGTATGAAATGAACAAAACAATTAGGACAGTCAAATACCACTTTCCAGCGAATTTGGAGTACATTTTACCTCCAATGAACTTGTATCTCTTGAAAATCTTGTACAAAACTAGCAAGGACAAGACTGGCGTAAACCCACCATTCAAGCCTCTCTTTCTTGCCCCTGCTTGTCTGCTTCCCTGTATGCCTGCTTGCCAGAGATTGCCAGAGACCAAGAGATAGTTAGAGAGACAGGCAGACTGCCTGCATGTATATAGAAATGACCTAAGAATCTCCATAGTTATTACAAAGTCCTAATACTTTCCCGACACGAATTGGACTTTGGATTGGTGAGATGTCTTAACTAAGCGTCTGATTTCTGGGCGTGAACAAATCAGAGCAATGATTGGCAGGCTACACAACAACATTGTAAATGAAACCAAAGTCATAAGCCGCTTCGACGGGATATTCACACTTCTACGACTAGAGGATGTTCAGAGCAATCTGACCACAGAAGTGTACAAGGGAATCTCTGAATCTAAACTCATTGAAGAAAAGATGTCTGGAGCAATGGTTTATCAGATTTCGCTTGAGTACGAAAAGTCCATTCGAGAGACCATTCCGATCCTCCTTTTGAACGGACGGAAAGGGCGAACCACAATTTCAAATTTGCCAGATATGGAAGTAGGATACATACTGACAAATAACGCAAATATGATAAAAAAATTCGTAGAGAAGAAAACTGAGCAACGACCCAAGCTTGGATTCATACATATGAGATTGGACTACCGGAAGAAAAGAATGCAACCGGCCTAATTGCCATCCTCAATCCTAGTAGGAGAACAATAAACTTTGGAATAAATGTCATATTGAAACTGATTGCGTTAGTCCACAGAGAATTGTTATTGAAGGGTCTAGTCGAGACGTCGGCGATATTTGAAGTTGACGAAGACGATGACATACTGGAAATTCGATATCCTGACCAAGTGAATGAGCAATCAAGCAAAATCAAGTCCGTGATTGTCAGAGACATAGAAGTTGGTAGCGCTGGCACCGTTAATTGGTTTACAGATCTGAAGAAGGAGGGTCGAACTTCGTTGCAGAATCTGTCAAAAGGATTCGATAGTCCTGAGAACAGAGAATCTCTTAGGAGGGAACTCGAGGAGATAAACAAACTTTCGGAAGCCCCAGGTTTTCAAGAGAATTTCAAGACGTATTTTGGATACACATACGAGAATTTTCTGGAAATGACTGATTCCATGCTAGAATTAATCCGCAAAAGTGGTGACAGTGTCTATGCAAAACCCAAAGCCGACCTAGTTACCAGCCTGAGAAGAAGTGCAGGAAGAAAACAGTCAGTAGGTCAGATTGTACAACTATTGACCGCTTCAAATCCGGAAGAGTTGAATGAATTGCCTATCATCGAAGTGGACGGAATGAGTATGTTCAACGGTAAACGCGTGCTTCTTTGCCAAGTTTCACAACCTGAATACATCTTTGACAACTTTTGTGATTCTAATTTTAAGGGAAGACTATTTGAAAGGAGAGTCAGAGACATACTTTTGGCAGACTCTGTTGACGTTTATCCAAAACCCATTGAGATAATAGGAAGTTTTGAGCCTACAGGTAAAAAGAGTCGAACTGACATTGACGTAATCGCGAAGAAAGATGAGTTCGTCTTTGTGACTGAATGCAAGGAGCAAAAGTTCGAGTCGAGACATCCAATTCATAACAAGAACATTATTGCTCAAGCCAAGGTCGAGATTTATCACAAAGCAGTATGGTTGGCGGATGAATCACATGTGAAATTCCATAAGGACAGCGGCCTCTCACAATTTCTTGACAAAAAACCGATTGCAACCAAGTTCATACCACTTGTAGTTACCAATAATATTCACCAACCTGAGTCTAACAATCCTCCTGTAGGAATCATCAACCCGTACGAACTGTCCGTACTTGTAAGGAAATTCGAACCTGGAATGGTGAAGCTGGAAGGAGAACAAATGATAATCCCATTGTCCTCCATTCTTCAAGCGAATAGGAATCAGACCACAGTGATTCAATCATTTCAACCCAAGAAATAATGAAACGCCAAGACTGATTGGTTGATTCAAATGCTTCCGCTTCCTAAGCAGTTCTCCAAGTGGAAGTACACCGAGGTAGACATGGAACCAAGAGAGTTCCTAGAATGTCGCAGAAAATATTTCATTGGCCTGAGTCATGGCATCTTCCATCGATGTTTGTGTCAAGGATGGGCGATTCAGCGCAAAAGCAGGTTTGTTAAGAGACATCATTTGGAGTCGCTTGAGTCCTTCCTGAGTATCTCTGACAGTTCTTGGGCGCCGCGTAGAGTCTATGATGCAGATTTTCTATGGGTAGCAAAACATGGAGATAAGATAGTAGGAGTTGACGGCTACCACGGAGCGTTTGATGCTTGTTCACCCGAAGTGAAACGTCCTCGCGTTTCACCAGAAGATGAATACGGAACCGTCTAAAGAATGCATAAATGAGAGGTATTACTGGGCCAAAGCCATTCTCCATGAGATCGCGGGTACAAAATGGATATATTTGCGGTTCTTCGCTAGTGTATCGCGAGGCTGTGCATAGGCATGGATTCTGAGAAATTAGCTATCCCAGTGGCATTACTAGTGGCGGTACTAGCCGTTTTTGTGGCTATCGCAGTATTGGTAATGAGCAAAGGAGGAAGGACTACGCAAGAGCCTGAACAATTCGCGAACTCTGTTTTGAGCCAAAACAGAAAAGTATTCGAAAGATTAGCCGACATGTAGTCGTCATTGGCTCATCCAAACAGGATAATCTATCCTACACCCAAATACGTTCAAGACTTTCACGATGTCTTGATCAAGCTAAGAGGCGATCAAGGATGGATGTCGAAGGGGATGGTTGAAGGCTCGATTGAATGGGTAAAGACAGATGTTTATCATTTTATCCCATTCCCTAGCCTTCTTAGCAAGATAAGCGCACTGATGTATGCATACATCAATTTCCATCCTTTTACAGATGGAAACAAAAGAACGGCTCTAATGACAACGGCATTCTTTTGTTTCATAAACGGTTACGACATGACCATCACGGATGATGCGCCAGAATTTACTAAAGACGTAGCAAGACGAACTGCGGATAACTCTGACCATGACACCGCCACAGAGATTCAAAATATTTCTAGTTGGCTTGGATCTAGAATCAAGTCGAATCTTGGATTACGTTTGACCTATCGCTTAATGTACTCAAGCTTACCAAAAGACGCTTCTGAAGAAGTGATATTTGCAAGTAGATCATGGCAAATATACTACAAAACATGGTATAACCAAACAAAAAGCCGTTTGGAACGACATATCAGATGAGGCTAGAAGCCCGAAAAACGAATAGTGCCGAATCTGTGCTCTGTTGCACGAATATGATGTTTTGATGCCTTCCTCTGTGTTCTCTGGATGCTTCCTTTTACTTCGCCGTTGTGATGAAGGAATTGTAGATTGATGCTTTGAGCGCCATCTCTCTAGCCATATTGACGAACTTCTTTGCAGTTACGTAACCTGCTTTAGACCCTATCTGCGTTTCTTTTTCGCCATTTTTTCACCCATGGAGTAGGCTGACCTAGGCATGATATGTTACGTGATAATACGTCGATGTGTTTTGGTTTAGTATGAGAACAGAATGGGAAGGCGAAGAGTTGCATGTGAATATGCATTGCCATCCACCGTATATCACACTCACGTTATAGACATCTCGCGGAAGATAGATTTTGAAACTGTTGCTGGATACGCCTGCGACCCAAGTTGATTTGAAAGACGTGAAAGTTATTTTTGATGGCGTGTATCCCCATCCCATCTTTATTGTTCCATTAACCAGAACTGGGCTGTTCGATACTTGTTGTTGCAGTATAGTTATCTGATTCTGTTGAGCCGAAGATACGGAACTCATGCTATTGACAACAGAAGTAAGACTGCTAACTTGAGATGTCAGCTCGGAGACTTCCGTTGTATTCGTGTATGTGGTTATCGAAATTGTTGTGGTTGTTCGTGTTTGAGTAGAAGTAAGAGTGGTATAATGCTCTGAGTTGACATTGGCATACAACGTTGCTCCAAGCAAAAGGCTAACGATAATCAAGACAGCAATAATCCAAAGGCCATACGTCTTGATCCATTCCAAAATATCTTCTAGCCATTCGGAAACATCGTCTGAAACAGAACGGTCGCTATCATCGTCATCGTCAGGCAAATTACTTACTGCAATATCAGAATAGTCAAAGCTCGTATATGAACAGTATCGACTTCATCTTTGCTTCCAATATAGAAGCTAATCAAGGAAAGCTTTTCTTTCTCCAAAACCCTCGATTAGTTCTATTACTGTAAGCAATCTTATTTGTAAGTTGGGCTTAGCGCTACGATATTACGCTGCGAAGAAGCATCTGTTCAATTCTGACCGACCGCACAAGCTTAGCCCCCCCCAAATCCGGAGCTGGTCACGATTGATGGATTCCTTCTGTGTGTTTATCTAATGGAACGAATTTCATTGCAAACCCATCCTTGATTTCCCAGTTTCTAAGATCAAGAAATCTGATCTGACAGTTTTCACAATATGCGTCCCTTGGAACAAGTCGTTTCAGATTGCATTCTGATCCACAGCGTGGACATTGTAAAACTTCGTCTCTAATTCTAGCCAATATCTAAGGCCAAAGCAAGGCCGGAAAAGACTTTGATTAAAACGAGCGTGTCAACTAATTTACTAGTAACGCTCTAACCTCTTATGCCTAAAATCGAACGAGGCCAACTTTACAGGCCAGGCACCCTTCTCGCCCAAAAAGTGAAAGTGCGTGTAAATGCTCATCATAATTCTGCTCTGACTTCGAACGGCCTCATACTTCTTTTGAGACTCATAGATAGCTCTGATTTCATGTGTACTGGCAAACGATGGAGCGGTGTCTTTTCACCAGCGCTCAATCGCATTCGACGCAGTGTCCCTTTCTTGAGGAAAGTGTAACCAATGCCCACGAGTACAGATGTCTCGGCCGATCAGCAACACGTACTCGAATAACGGTTCAGGCACTGCGGATAATCAGCTAAATCTATCTTCAAATTTGCTGAGGCCGTATCCTGAGAGCGTTACCAGCACGGCAACGCCTAACAACCCTAGCACGAAACTTATCGGAACTGAGAATACGCCCATGAAACTCACTAGAATTACAGCAAAGAAGAAGATTAGACCGAACAGCATTATTTCTCCACTTCTACGCAATGCATTCGCCTCTTTTGTTAGAGCAATCATAGCAAAAGTTACATAAAACAATTTGCGATTTGTTTCAATACTTAATTCTAAGTCTTGGAAATCACGTTCAATACTTTAACACAAGTATTGAGCGTGTGTGTCGATAGGAGAGAGTGTAAGAGAGAGTGAGCAAGACAGAGAGAGTGAGAGCAAGTAAGTACATAAGGGGGATAAAAAATGCGCCCCGGCTTGACGATTGTCAGCAGCAGCACTAAGATTCTGTCCTAAACTAACTAAGGAGCTTCAAAAAGCTCTCTTGTCACTCCTGCGGTCTGATATGGAATTGGATCAACCTTGACTACGAAAGGATAATTCTTTGTCGAGTCCTTGTAGTTCTCGTTTATCACAACAAGCGCCTGTCTGGGGGGAAGCATTCTGATGAGAACACTGGCAGACTCCAGGTCAAGGGGCAGAGATCGTTGAAGATATTCAATGTCCTGCTGATTCACGAGATTGAATAGGAACCAGTTCGAAATGTGGCTCATGAGGAACGGAGTCAAGCTCTGTGGGCTGTTGGTGATATAGATCTGATGGAGCCCCAGGTGCCTGAGCCTTGCTACGATTTCCTCAATATCGAAATTGCTCATGTATGTCTGCGCTTCTTCGACAATCAGGACAAGCGGGGTTGATCTTGGATCGGAGAGAATGTTCGCAAGTTTGCTTGTGAAGAGCTGAACGATGACGTACTGCGAAATCTTTGGCTTGTCTTTGAGGTTTACGACAAGAAGTCCTCCCTCCTTTATCTTTTCAAGCAACGCCTGTATACTCGTTCCATTGTTTTCGCCAGACGCTATTATTCCGCTATTCTCCAACTGTGCAAATCTAGTTTGAAGCGCTTCCTTCACTTTTTCATTTGTCGACTCGGCGGTCTTCTTCAAATTATCGAATGTGAGTTTCTTCTCCCTGTCGAGCTCGTCCCACTTGTTCATGAGAGTTTGAACAGAAGAGGTAGATGGATCAAGATTCATCATCTTCAGCATAGAAATGAAAACTATCTTTCCAAGATACTTCAGATCAAAAGAGAGTGATTCCCCGGGGTTTGCCCTTACAATTTTCTTTGCATATGGGCTCTCCTTGCCATCTGCGCCTTTTTCCATGGCAGTCCACTCATCATTGATGTCAAAAATAATCACTTGGCGTCCCGCATCAACAAGCTTTAGAGCAAATTTCTTCGCGAGATGACTCTTGCCAGTTCCCCGCCCTCCAACAAGAGTACTGATGCCGTGAAGGTAGTATAGATTAAAATCAAAAGGAGTGTCGCCAGTAGTCTTTCCAATCGAGGCAATATTCTTAGTAGTTCCCTTGAGATCGATGAATCTGAGAATCTCTGAATCTGAAATCTTTGTGACCTTAGAGCTCGGAGTGGGGCTCCAGCCAGTCCATGGAACAAGAGATGAGGGAAGAGATTTTCCCTTGTCTACAATCGCGCTAAGTCTGATCTTGGCGATGATAGTTTTTTGATTTCGCAGTTCAGAACGAGCAGCACCCAGCTCTTCTGGTTGCGCGGTGCTAGTGGTTATTTCCGGTGTAAGTGATTCGATAAGAAGGCTATCTCTCATTCCCATGGGAACATAGGGTCTTTCCTCGATTATCTGAGCAATTACTCCATTGGGTCCATTTTGGATTCCGGGCTCATGAATTAGGAGACTTTCTCCAACTCTTGCCTGCTCGGTCAAGGGATTGTAAAGTACTGAAAGTCGGTCAAAGTATTTCTCAATAACTATCAACTAATTCAAGCTCCTCCGCCATACATGCCAAACAGAATCCGTCTTATATCAAATTCCTCAGTCATCGGGACGCGCTTCTTGGCCAAGAATGCTCTCACGCCTAGTACATCAAATGAATTATAATAGCAATGAACATGCGCATGAATCAGAGGAACAGGATATCCACTCTCGAGAGGCACGCTCGCCAGAAGGTCTCCAAAGACGTGTGCATGATCTCTCTTTGAGCTCACATCGATTCGAAAAGAAATCGGCACACCACTCAATCTTCCCACATAGACCTCACCGAGCAACCGGTATGGCGCCCTTGGAGAAAGAAGTTTCGAAATTGGAACTATAGCTGGAATCTTCGTATTTTCGCCGAGCAGTTCGAGTATTCTTGTTCCGGACGCCGTAGTCAATCTTGTCTTTTTGGATATGGCGACTACGTCGGAGCTATTAGTGGCAGCGTTCTTCAGGACTTCTTCCAACACAGCTGAAGGAGTATCCACTGTATCAGCTGTCAGAGATCCGTCAACCAGTAATATGGAATCATCAATCTTCTTTGAAATCTCGATCTGTGCATACCTTTCGTAAATATTTCTGATCCTGTCGACCATCTTGAATGGTTCCGGCGCCTTGACATCTTCTCGGCTCAGATTCCATAGCTTCGATCGGAGCCCATGATACAAATCCTCTTTGTTCTCATTCGAAACAAAGCCTGGAACTTCGAATCTGTCCACTATTGATCTCTTTCCTACCTTTGGGTTCCAGCTCAGAACGACAACTCTGATGCTGAAGAGAACACCCCCCTTTACTCCTTGACCCAAGACGATGCTGCTAGAATCAACCGCATAGACTGTTTTGGGAATTCCAATTGTTGGATTAACTGTAGAGAGTGAAATCTCATCATGAGGTTTGAAATCTATCTGTTCGGTCGTCTCGTCGCCCTTGATTGCATCTTCATCGTTGATGAATTGATCGAGTATCGAATCCAGCGCGCGCATGGTAAGAGTATGTTGCCCAATGTTCTCCAGTGTGTTCTTGCAGAGTGCGAAACTTTCACTGATCGGATCGCTTGGAATTTGGACCTGCGACAATGGATCTCATTGATTGTTCAGTAATCGTGGAATTTTAGTTTGTTGCTCGTGAGCAAAAGGAATCAATCATAGAATTGGACCGTATGACTGGCTTCCTTCTTTGTTTGAAATAAAGCTCCGAATATTGACTCTGCGATGGCTTGAATCCTGTCCATTGACTAGGTTAGACAGGCGTGAATCTTCCTTGGAGGACTGACCTGAGAGTTTCTCCGATTCGCAATCATGAATAGGTAGATCGATTCAATTATGATACTAGCTGTAGTGGTTGCATTGTCCGCTTAGTGTAGTTAGGCGCAGGTTCAGGGTATTGGTTCCATAACTTGCCATCAAGAAGTCGTCCACCTGACTTTGGCGTGGCACCACCCCATTGTTTGAAGAAGAAGGCAACTTTTTGAGTCTTGCACTGATCTCTTATCTCTCGCACCCATTCCTTTTCGATCGGCCTGTGCCCAGGTCCACTCTCACCACCCACTATTGACCAAGAAATTCCTCTAAAGTTCACTTTGCCGATTGCTCCTAGCAATGGTTCAAAGCTGATGAACCTTATCTTTGCTTCTATGTTTCTCAGAATATCGATCCGTTTCTTGTAGAAGGCCATTTCAACCGAAGTTCCCATCCATACGTGGTCAGGGATTTCTCCATAGAACTCCGCGAATTCCTGCATCCTTTCAGGTCTTTTGGTCAATATTTGGTATCTGTGCCGATCAGCCTTCTTCATAATATCGAAGCACCTCTTGAGATACCCAAAGGGCATTTCTTCATGAAACAGATCACTCATTGAATTAACGAATATCTTCCTAGGCTCCTTCCATTTGAGGGGGAGGTCTAGGGCGCTCTCTTGGACAGTGAACTTGAAACCGTTCTTGTATTTCGGATTGCCCATAAGTTGTAATCTGCCAGCAAGACGTTCCGCATAGCAGTTTTTGCAACCAGGTGATACCTTATCGCAACCAGTGGTAGGATTCCACGAGGCGTCAGTCCATTCTATGGCGCTTTTGTCTCCCAATTCAGGACATCTCGCATTCCTTAGACCAGATAGGCTCTCCATTATTCTTTTTGAACATATCCGCGCATTTTTCTTCTAGTCAAAGGACAGCGTTTGTTGTTTCCCTTGCTGTATATCGATCGTTGTCAGCGTTCTTGAAGCATCGGAGCTTTCGATGTGTTTCTTCGCTCTCTCAATAGCATCGATCCAACCTTGAGTACCATTTGTTTTCTTAACAGCGAATATAATGTAATAGTAATAACTCTTCTGTCCTCTGACCCTGATCGGTATGACCATTTCCTTGAATTGACGAATCTGGGAGATATATAAATTCAAAAAAGCATCGTCGCTTTCAAAAGTCTGAAAGAGCTTCCAGTGGTCGGTTCCAAAGAAACTATTCATCCTATCTTCGTACGGTTTATCCTTCTTGAATGCTCGACCTGCGGTTCTTCTTACAGCATCGGGATGGTAATTTATCATGACATCAGACCAAGTCTTCAGAACCTGCGTCATGGTAGACCAATCTAGCTCCATACCTTCTGGATCTGCAAAGCAGAACAATGGAACAATTTTGCCCTCCTCGTCCTTGAAGTAGTTTGTAAGATCGAGGGCGTTAACATCACCGTGAACGACCTTTGCTTTTGGAAGCAGTTTTTGAAGCGCCTTCGCTCTCGCTTCCTTGCTTTCAAAGAGAATGAGCTTATCAAATTTCTTGTCTGGAATGTATTCAGCTATGAGAGGTGAACCCAATATCACCTCATCAGTGTTCTCAATCTTATTGATTCCCGAAGAAGCAAACAAGTCAAGAAAGTATGACTTTGGGAACCGCTTCTTAATGATCTGGGTATAGACATCAAGGTAGTATGCTAAAATGCTGAGCTTCAACACAGCTTGCGGTCCGACTTCGTATACTTCTCCTGTCTGTTTGAGTAGATCTCGGGCCTTCTCGTTGTAACCTTCCAAAGTCTTGATGCGATCCAGTAGCCAATCAGGTTTTTCGTTTTGCGAATGAGTGGAACTTGGTTTCCCTGCTCGTTGCATTTCGACACTACTGCCCTTAGAGCTGTCCGCCAATAAATGAACCTACTCATGTCTCAATGCCTTAGTTGTCTACCTGCTGTCAAATTTTCATCTTTCGCAATTTTGCTTTCTAGCGAGCGTTGCAACCGAAAGGGAGGCGTCTGATGAAAGAAAATGCCCCAACTCAGCTGGATGAGCAAAGAAGTTCTGCATTGGAGTCAGGCATATGATGAACTTGGACATGGCCCATGCCAGATTTGCTGGTGGCATGACGAAAAGACCTACTTGAGAAAGCCTTCCATTCCACTGTCCAAATCACCAATCTTACTAAGTAATTCGCGCATGATCTTGTCTATGTTGAGTAATTCCTCTGCCAATTCGACCTTGATAAGTTGTCTAATTTTTCCTATCCCGACGTACTTCTTTTCAAGACTTGGAATCAAAGTTTCGGCTTTCACTTGTGCTTTTTTTGCAAGTTCTACCATGGCGATATGGGATTTATTCGACGAATCAAACTTTGGGAGAGGAAGCTCGAGCACTTTCTTGTGAATATCACGTTCTCCCCAAAGTCCGTGACTCTGCATTGGTTTGATAAGAGAGTCAACAATGGGCGAGTTTAGCATGGATGTGATAAAAAGAGCTTCATCTAGGTTGTTTGTATCGAACCAGTAAGCTTTCGCATCGGCGACTACTCCAGTAATATTAATTCGTGAATTTTCTAATTCGACAACCTCTTTCTGATTTCTAACTATACACGATACAAGATATGTTCCCGATGCATTATAGAGAACTTTGTATTTCTTTTTTGAACTCTGGTTGGTCAGGCAGTGCGAATAATTTAGTCTTTGGTAGATGCTCATCTTGGTCGCCTTTTCACCTCTCTTCTTTTTCCAAGTTTTCTCGGCAGTTACAAGCCATTCTTTCAATCCCGAGTATCCTTTCCTTTGAGATTCCTCAACATCAAGCATGTGGTACTTGCCTTCACTTGCCTCAATAGGTAACACAACTACTGGAAGTGTGGTTGAGCAGAATGGGGCTAATTCCGATCCCGTGGCGACTCCGAATAGGAATCTAGATTCGACTTCGCCTTCCACTCGTACATCTGCGTACTGTTCTTTTGCTCGATCAATTGCTCTTTGAGAAGTCTTGAGTCTCGGCATAGAAGGGTCCATTCCAAGTTTCTCGTGGACAACTGGTTCAACAAACCACAGTTGACGCGGGACAATCGTTGCGCCTTGCGTAAAATTCTTGTAATATTCACTGGGCTTGCTTTTTTCGATTGCTCGTAATACTTTCTGAAATTCCACGCTTTCAAGAAATGAGCGCTGCCCGATCCTGTAACACTGAAATTTCTTGTCAGTGGAAGTGAGTACTGCCAAAGCTTCTTTCAATTTAGCATTTTTCCGCTGAAGTTTTCCTTCAAAGATCTTAGCGTCGACTTGTTTGGCGGGAGTTCCAAATTTCGCTGCCACAACACAACTAGGCACTTTGAAAAGAGGTTCGACATCCTCAAGATCGTAAAGCTGGAAAAGTTTCATTGAAGGCTTGGAACTTCCATCTCTAAAATTGAAGTGTTGGTCACTTACGAAGACACTTCTGGGCATGACAAAGTAAATTGTTCCTTGCTTTTTCAGAAACAAGTCCGATGCTCTAGCTAGGAAGAGAGTTGCAAGTTCCATCTGTGTAATTAGTTCTGCTCTTTCCTTGCCGAGTATATTGTACTTATCAATTATCAAATTCTTTAGAAAATCTTGGTATTCAGTACTCTCAACATATCGGTACGAAAGCCACGGAGGGTTACCTACAATGACATCAAATTTTTCGGCTTGGAGAAAAAGAGGTTTGTATATGTTTTTCAGAATAAATGCCCAGATCGTGTCTTTTCCCTCTTTGATAAGATCAGCCATTGTGATTGCGGTTTCAAGAAGAATGCTTGGAGCATTCTTTTCGAGCTTGTTTTTCTGTTGAGCGGTTAATCTCTGATAAAGCAAGTTTTCAAATTCCTCAATCTTTGGGCTAAGCCCAGAGGCTACCTCGTGAGAGTATTCGCGAACTGTTTCTATTGCGATATCCGTAAAATCAGGATCTTTTGCAATTTGTATTGGCAACCTTAGAATTTTTTTCTCAGCATCAATTTTGTACGAACTGACGCCTTGATGCAGATCAGTTGCGGTCTCAGGAAGTCTGAGCGAGTTTGCAAGATACACAGGAACCGAAATAGCGCCCCGTCGCGCAGATAATAGTTCAGGTCCAATAGCTGCCAAATAGTTCGCCCTTGACAGTATAATTGCAAGAGGATGAACATCGATCCCTCTGACAGTTCGCATAATCAAGTCAAGTTGAGCAGAAGCAGAGTATTTCTTGTTCTTCGACATCAATTCTTTCTTTCTACGAATACTAGCTGCTAGAAATGTACCGGAGCCAGAGGACGGATCAAGTATTTCTTTCGTCTCATCTTCAAGAGCTTCGTTGACTATCAATTCCGCAAGCCAATCTGGAGTATAGTACTCGCCCAGTCAGTAAACGCTTCATATCCAGAGAAGCAGCAGCTCCACAGAGGAAACGAGAGACGAGAACGTGGCACGTGAGCGAGTAAGTTGAGCTAACCATCCGCACTGCGAAGAGGGATGGTGGTAGTGCGGCGACGCGGCGATCAGCGCTTTCTATGGCGCAGCTTCGCGAATGAAAGCCTATCCCATACGACCTTGCTCAATAATCTTCTCTGCTTCAGCGTTGAATATGGAACGGTTTCATCAGACCAGAATTCGTCTATTCGGAGGAACGTCTTTCCCGTTAGATAGTTCAAAATTTCTTTGAGCCCAGCTGCTCTTACCGGAGCTTTTCGCTTAATGAAGGCCGATAGAATATCAACTAGTGTCTTATGGTAGGAGGCTCCTCCCGCAGATAGAGTATAGTACCCGCTCTCCTCCTGGGGCAAGTATTTGTTTTTCCTTGGAGGATCTAGGCAGATTCCAATGGTGCGGTATCCTGCAATTATCTCAAAGGGGTGGGAACCCGACCATGTGCTGCTTACAAGCCAGTTCGTGTATTCGTCTTTACTGTTCGCATCCTTGATATCAAGCATACCACCGTGTCTAAAATCCGCTCTGCTGTCGTACATTTCCAGCGAATTTTTGTCTCGGAATTCTGGATAGAGCGCGCGATACGCGATAGCCGCAGTATGGAGATACTCATTCAATGATATCCTATCTACAGATCTGACTTTTCGAAGGTGTCTTCTGTAACTCCTGAAGATTTGTTTCTTTGTCAGTTCGCCCATGAGGTCTCTGTGCGAAACAACATATTTTCGTTTGATTTTCCCGCCGCGGTATTCATACGGCACTCTCTTTTCAATTGCCTTGGGTTTGTTCAGTTCAGGCAGAAAGCCATCAAGAGATAGTACTAGATTCTTCGTTACTCGGTATTCTTTAGTTTCATTGCTGTCGATGATCACGGCTGAACCAAGGTTTGGAAGATTCTCTCTTGTTGCGAACTCCTTTGTGGAAATTATGATACTGCCGACTTTATCGACGTGGAGGAAATAATTGTTCTTTAACTTCATTATGAAAAGAGGGATGCAAATTTCCTTTCCTCTTGAGTTTACAGGAACGTAGAGTCCCTCCCACCGGATATCGGACTTGAATTGTCTTTTGCTGTAGATTTTCCGCGTGAGATTCTCAACTTTGTTGTAGAGGTCTGTATCCACAATTACCTCCTCAACATACATGCCTTCGTGATTGAAGTCAGGTTTTCTGATCACCTTCTTGATTGTTTCAAGATCGAGCCTCTTGCGGCGACTCGTGTCATCCTCCATCAAAAGACATCTCTTTCTTCCAGAAATGAAACCTGCAACCGTCTGCGCATCAAGTATACCATGATTCTAGCGCATACTTCAGCACTGCGACCACGTACCTAGCTTTCCATAGCGAGTCTCCGCTTAAACTGTTAGTCCAGCGCTTCCACGGATTGTAGCAGTGCTTTCCGCTCGACATATCTGTTGTATAAAGAAAACGCGCTATTGTCTTTCAGCACTTCCTGCAGAGTTTCTCTCACCAAATCGGTTATCTCGTGTGCAGAGGCGATCCGTTTCATTTGCGCAAAATCAAGCTGGTCATTCAACAGCTCTCTACCTCTTCGATTCTTATCGTCGAGCAAAGCTATGATGTCCGAACCGTCCTTGACGACCTTCGCTCTCAACCACTCAAGCCTGGAAGGATTCATGGTCGCACCCCTCGCACTGATGTCGAATGATCTGTCTCTTCTAGCCTTCACCTTGAAGAGCGTCAGAAGGGCTCTGCTTGGAACGTAGCAGATACGGTCTTTTGCTATGACGGCTTCCCTTCGATGATCTTCTCGCCCGCAGAGGGAGTATGGGAGATGCTTTGTTTCATCTTCATGGAACAGACTGGCTGAGTTTTGTCCGTAACTGCAAGCGTCGATCTCCATTTCGCCGATCTTCTTCTTGCCTCTGTATAGTGGCTTGCTCGCGACGACTTCTATACCGAAAGGCTCGTTCGGAATTATAGCGTATCCATGGGATCGCTCATACCTCTCAATTACTTCGTAGAAGGACCCTCTGAAGCTGGGCCCCACGACATCTATGTCAACAGACCCATAGTACGGGTTGTAGAAATACACCGCCCACCCTCCAATGATTGTCGGCGTTCCGAAGTGCCGATAATAGTGGAGGAAACTAAGCAGTTCTTCGTACGATCCTCTTACTAGTGGAGATCTGAACCTTGTCCTTCTTATTGCTGCCGCCAACTTGTTTCACGTTTTCGTAAAGCTTCATCGCTCCGTCGCGCCCCGCGCCCCCGAGACAGAAGAGGTCGATGACGACCTGTATAGGCTCGACTAGCATCAAGTCACGCATCCGCCTTGCATTTCCGAGTATCAGCTCAGAATCTGGTTTTAGAATTTGAACCACAACATCCCCTCTTCCTTCGACGAGACCCTTGCGAAGCTCGCCCGGTCTTTCAGAGTACACGTGCACTGTTGGATAAGTAATGTAGTATTCAATGTATTTGGAGAGAGCAGAAAAGCATGTGAGTGCATAGCCATTACTATCTGAAAAATGAGCGGCCGCGTTTCTTACCATCCTCTCAACTTTTGTCACATCAGACTCTTCCGTCCTGAATTCGGCTATCAGATGCTTTGACAGCGGACGCTGGATTGACAGAGCTTCAAGCAGCCTGAGAGGATCCTTGAGCTCCAGATGTTCGCGCGCCTCCTGCAAAACTATCCCTGGAGCCTCCAATTCGTGGACGACATGGTTGACGAGATCTCGTGACACTCCTACACTCCTTGAAATTTCGACCTGAGATGTGCTGGGGTTGGCAAGGAGATAGTTGATGACTTTGGATGTCTGCGGGGCTGTTAGTTTAACCATCGTCTTACGACATGCTAGTTGTCTCGACGATTGTATTTAAGGAAATCCGATATCCATCGGATAATCGCATATTCATCGGATTTCCCGCTTATGCAAAGGCTGATCGAATTGCGGGGTCGAACTGACTTTTTTGGATCATTTACTGAGCGTTGACAGTGAACCGTCCCGTCGCATGGTCAAGCTTGAACCTTCCCTTCATGGTAGCAAAGATCCAGTGGCAAAGCAAGCAACCCTCCTTGCACTCCGCCGCATCTTGATCGAAGTCGATAAGCCCTAGCTTTGATTCGAATGTACCTGCTAACTCTTCTCCAGCGTACTCGTCGTTCTCTTCAACTGGAGGAATCGACTTGATCTTCGTCCGTCCGTGCACAATTATTGAGAATGGCTTATGGCAGTTCCAACAGACCTTGGGAGGCAAGAGATATGAAATTGGTTCCATCGATTCCTTGTGAATTGGATCGGATGGATTCAGAAAGCTAACGGTTCCTTTGAGAGTTGATTTGAGTGGATTCTCGAAACCGCAGTGGAAGCATCCTACGCTGACTGCATTCTTTAGAAATGCGGAATTAGAAGAAGGAGCTGTTGCCACCTCTTTCATTTGTGAAATCTTGTCTTTTTTCTTCTCCTCTTCTCTCCGTCGCTCGATATCCGGAAATATCGTGTATAGCCATTCAGGTTCACCTACTTTTCCAGTGTCGAGTGCAAGCGCGTAAGCATCTACAAACGACGGAGATGCCCGCCTTTCTGCAACTAGCGCCGCAATCTTGAGCGTTGCCTCTCTACCAAGATGGAGTGATATGAGGGATTCCACGTGTTCGTACGTGAAATAGAATGGTGGGACGACGTGTCGCTCCAACCTGTGGAGGTCGGCCACCATCGCAGGATCCAGCCTTTTGAACAAGTCAACTTTTCTCTGGATGGCTTCCTCCGTCGCGTTCATGCCTATTGCAACTTTCTTTCTGAACTCTGTCGGGAATCTAGAAATCATCTCGCTGAGAGAGGAAGCTTCTTCGAGAAAAGAGAGATCCTTTCTGCCACCACCATCTTCCGAAAAGTTCTCGACGTACTTTTTGATTACGATGTCCTGATCTATTAGATCCTCTTTGATCATCGCAAGGAACGTCTCTGGCGTGCCGTACTTCTCCATTGACATCTTGCACGCAAGCAACCGCCTGTTTCCAATAGTCGACCAGTAGTAACCTTCGTTACCAGGTACGGGAACTACGATTCCCGGTAACTGCTGACCGTTGATGTGAATCAATTCGCAAAGTTTCTCGATGTCTTCGGCGCAGTCGAACCTCATGTTCTTGAACAGTGGATGGATGTCGCATTTTGAAAGCTCAATCTCCTTCAGGGTAGGTGTGCCACTGCTAACAACTGCTTCAGTCATTTTTCTTTTCCCTCGCTCAAGCGAACTCTGACGGGATGCATATCCCGCTCACCAGCGCATACCTTCTGTCCTCAGCGCTCAGATGCGAAAGCGAGGGCATCAAGAGTTCCCACGCCGCAAGTTTCCTCTCCCTAGACAGATGTGCGTAGACTCGAGCGTCTGCGGCAAAGACCGCTTTCCTTGCAAGGCTTCTTGGCGATGTTCCTGCGGTCCCGTTCTCCGTGAGCTCCCTGTAGCATCTCAGGAACTCTGACTGTAGCTGAGCTAGGCAACAAGTACGAATCGCGAGTGCCCTTGTGAGCGGATGATTGTCAGAAAAGGGACTGTAGATCGCTAGTATTTTCTTTTCCATTCTTTCCTGTCGCCCCTTTTCATCTTCGAGAGGCTGCAGATCAGCGGGAAGCGTTCTGTTTGCCATGCGAAATGCTGCAAAGCAGCTCTTCTTCGTGCTCGCACGCATAACAGCCGATTTGCCGTCTCTACTGATGTCTGCCCCGTCGAAGCTACATATGGCACAATCGCAGCCGACAGCGATTTTCACATCACCGCCTCCTCCTAGCACCTCGTCCAGCATCGGCACTAGCGATACTTCGTAATAGCCACATGCGATTTGTTCCACTACTGGTTTATCTCTTGGTTTCTGTCCGTTGAGAAGTATGTGATCGACAAGTGACGAGGAAGAAGGAGGATGTTGTTCGCACCCTTCGCTCCTCCTCGTAACGAACCTGAGCTTCTTCGTTCTAAGGTCGATTCCAGAGTTCGCGAGGCATCTCTGCAGCTCATCAACTGGAACGCCTAACTCTCGTGTTTCGCTGTACAACAGGCCCGCAATAGCTTTCTTCATGGCGAGTCCAGTTTCATTCTGGGTCTTTGGGAGTTTCTTCTTGATGCGTTCTTGGAGCTGGTATCTGTCCGAGTCTCTCACTTTGAGATGGCGAACGGCCTTTTCTATTTGCTTGTAGATACGTGCGTCCTTCACAGAGTCAAAGGTTCCACGGATGAGCCAATAACGTGCGTTCCCGATGGTTGCCGGGTCCTCTCCGAGAATCTTGGAAACGTCATGCTTTGCGGGAGCGATTTCCCCGTATGGAGAAGACTGCTCGGTGGAAGTGAAATCGCGTGTTACCTCACCTTCTTCAAGCTGAGGCGTATCATCGTCCACCATCGCATCCCAGGCGTGACTGGAGTTGTTCTTGTTTGCTGTTTGAAATTGGACCATGTCTCCTTGAACCCTTTGGAGCCAGTAATTGAGCTCATGGTCAATTACCCAATTTCTAGAGAAGCCGTATCTAACAACTAATTTTACGATAAGAGACAAACCCGAAGGTGTGGACGATACGTTCTTCAGCTGACGCGTCGGAATCCTTGCATTCGCGGATTTGGCAGGGAAGGGGAGTGAGTATTCTTGCTCGTCGAGCTTAGGGTCAGGCCGGGCGACTTCCGCTTTAGGTCTGTGCTGAATGCAGTTGCAGCAAACGATTTAGTACGCCACGGAAAGGTTGCAAAGATTCCGCATCTAACTTTGTACGGAAACGCCGAAGTCCCGGAACGCAAGTGGCCGGAACTACGGAAACTCCTCGAAAGAGTATGCAACAAGCATAGCACTCTCCCTTATCTTGTCGACGACTACGAATCGAAGGTTAGGGGCACCGAGGGCAACGTAATTGCGTTCAGAATTCTGCCGAGTCCTGAACTTCTCTCCTTTAGAAGGGAGTTGGTAAGAGCTTTGAGCAAAGATTTCCCGAGTGTACAACCTTGGGATCACGAGAACAATGACCCCTGGTTCCACATTACTATTGGATGGGATCTTTCTGACGATGACCTTCAACGTGTTTGGGAATTCCTAAGCAATGAACATTCTAGAAGAGATGGGGCAAAAGGACAAAATCTCCACATCAAGAAAGGGAGGCCATACCTCCCTCTAGATGCGCTGAGGGTGACAATACTTGATCAAGGAGGCAGAATTGATCGGGAATACGATCTGGTTCGGAAGAAGCTCTTCACGCGTGAGCAGGCGCTAGATTGGAGCGAATGGCGCAAGACACTCAAAGCGTACAGGGTCGAGAAGGGGATCGAACTGAAGCATTCTAGATTGCTTGGGCAGCTTTCACGCATGAGGAGTAATCCCAAAATATTTTTCATCAGCGACCTTCATCTTGACCATGGAAATATCATCAGCTATACCGCAAGACCCTTCTGCGAAGATATCAACGAAATGAATAGTGTACTTATTCAAAACTGGAATGGTACAGTAGGGGACAATGACAAGGTCTACTTTCTCGGCGACCTAACATTTGGAAGAGATCGCAAGCCTTCGAAATACTGGTGGCCAAAACTAAAAGGACAAAAGATCTTCGTAAAGGGTAACCATGACGATGATAGCGTGGGAACTATCCAATTCGACAAATTCAGTATCAGGGACGAATACGAGAAGGAAACGAAGTGCTTCGCTGTAGCACACGATCCCAATGAACTGCCCGACGACCTTCGAAGGTGGGTGGAAGCAAATCGCGCCTGGGTCATTCACGGCGACAAACACAACAATAACGTGAGAGATTATCCTTTCGTCGAAGGAGAGAAGAGGACGATCAACGTCAGCTGTGAGCTGTTAGACTACAAACCAGTCAGTCTGAGCTATCTCTTGTCACTCAAATTGAATAAGATAGGGAGAATTGATACGATTGGAACAAACACATCGTTCCTCGGCGGAAAATGTTAACCGTCACCCCATGCTTAAATGTAGTTAACCTGATTTCGCGTTAACCGTAGATCACGAGGAGCGTAGGTGCTCAAACTTTTGTTCTATGTACCGCAAATGCTACGGCTTGGCTTTGAGAAGCAACCGGGTCGAACGCTTAAATTCGAGCGAGTGCTAAGATTAGGGACAGAGGAAACGAGAGACGAGAACGTGGCACGTGAGTGAGTAAGTTAAGGTAACCCGCGGCGCTTGCCCTAACTCCATGTGCGTTTGAACGCACGAACTTCTCAGATGTTGAGGGAGGGAAAGCCATGTTTCACAACATGATTCTGCATTATGGACTAAGAGTACGAAATATTGTTCAACGATGTTTCTGCTACCTTTCTTAGACTTTGGCGAACGTCTGACTATTGATTATCTTTGCTCTCAGTCCATCAGACTTTAGCAACCAATGTACAAGTACATTGGTGTCGACTGCGTACCTTGTGTTCAATGATTCTTTTCGACGTTCAAGACACTGTACAAGTTTATTCCGAGCGACGAATCTCTGAAGGACGCAATTACTATTCTAGAGTCGACTGGGACAAGAGAGATTCCAGCTGATGAAGAAAGCATCAAAGAAAATCTGAGTCTGTATTCAGTTGTCCCAAACTAGGATTTCCAACACCAGGCAACTTATAGACTTTCTGCGCCAAGTCAAGAAAAAGCTCGACCGGGAAATTCAACCGGACGACGCTGTTGAAACGCTAACTGTGACATTATAATCTGCTAGGAGCAGGACTGGAAAAACTGCCAATTTGAAGTAGTTGAATTGAAAAAAGTCCTAAACACATTGGCCATGCGAAATTGCGATTCGGCGTAGCACCACACTGAATCGTGGAGTTTCAGATTGGATCATTTTTCCCTGATCACCCTACTCTTATCCATATCCAGTCCCTCCCAGACAATGGTGTAACCCAACGCTTCTATAACGCCGGGTGGATCGAGGCCGCACGACTGTATGGCATCGTTCACTTCCATCAGGCTTGCTTCTTCCTCTGCTTTTGCTCCCACTACTTCTGCTATTGTTGATCCATTTTTAGTATGTCCGGCAGTGCGGTGAATGAGCACTTCTATTTTCTTTCTTACTTCTTCTAGTTTCTTTTCGCTGACCAAATGGTCGCCGATCTTGGAATATCCATTCACACCCTCTGATACGAGCGCGGCACGTACTGCTTTGGGGGTGACGCCCCAGTTCGAGGCAATCTCTTCCAGCCGGATCACATCCTGCTTGAATTCAGCCCCTCTGAGCATTTCCAAAATCCGCTGGGTCTCTCCTTTTACGATTTCATCGTCTATCAGCTTGAGGTGTTCGAAAATCGGCGCGAGAGGAACTTTCTTCCCTGATGAATAGGTGACCACCCTTCTTTCGTTTAGAGCAGGAACAAGATGAAGGAACTTCCTCCTATCCCCGCCGCTTGAGCATACCAGATCCTCGTCGATGGCTATTATGATATCAACAGAATCCTTCGGGAGCAGTGAGAGCTTCTCGAGCTTCCTTGTCAGGTACTCTGGAGTCCAAAATCCCACTATTTCCAGATAGACCTTCTTCCGCGTACCCCGTTTCTCAAAGCTGAAATCTGGGATTATGATATGCCTGATCCCAGTCTCGGGCGAAGGATCAGTCAAGAGCGGCTCTGGTTCCCTCCTGAGAGTCCACCCCGTATCGCCGAGGGAGGCAAAACTCTTTGCAAACTTTTCTTCGACGCTGCTGTCGTACAGTCGTCTGCCTCCAATTGCCTCATCAGTGGGAAAAAACCCGCTTGTGTTTTCGCTCGATTCCTCGAAGGAAAGGATCCTGTTTTTCCTCTTATCGACTATCTGTGCCTTTATTCTCCAAGACTCGTTTCCTATTATCTGAGGAAGGAGTTTGGCAAGTGAGGTCCCATATCTGTCGGTCCACTTGAAAAGCGAAAGAGGGCCGTCGAGAGAAACCAAGTAATCGGGTTTGTCACCGATGTTGTTGCTTCTATTATTACTGCTGCTACTGCTGCTCCCACTGCCATTGACTGCTTCTACTACGTACATCATTCCGAGCCTTTTGATTCCCCAGAAGATGTTCTTCCAGTTCCCGGAGGCCGTGAACTCTAACCTTGAACATTTGAAAAGAGCGGTTTGGGCTAGGGACAGGTTGTATGACCTGATCAGATCTTCCGCGCTCTTTGGCGGGTTAAACTGTTTCATGATGAGCTCTTCGTCGAGGTCGGCCCAGAGCGATCTTTGAAGATCTTCTTCCTTCTTCCCCACCTCGCTGGCCGCTTCGCTAATCACCCGACCAATCTCTGAAACTGAAGTAGCCCTGCTCTTGCTTGCTTTCCTGAAGACAAGCTCCCTTGCACGTTTGGGATCTATCTCAGTTCTTTCAGATTCAAAAACGCACATCCTCATCAGAAGTTCCGAAAGCCCCCTCACGAGCTTGTAGTCATGGTCTACCATGGTGGAGTCTGTTTTCTTGCCGTTATCACCAGTCGACTCTGCTTCTTCCAGCTTTTCGAATAGGTCACCTTTCTTCATCCCCTGAGATTTCCTGAAAATGTCGATCAGGCTGTGCGCAAGTTCTGCGGTGGTAACGGGAGATGCATATAGGAGCCTTATCGCGCCTCCTCTCGAAACCCTTGCTCTCAGTAGATTTGATGGAAGCATATGTAGACTTCAACCTCCCCTGTTTGTTCGACTTAGCGAGATCAAATCAGTTGCTTGGAGTTGAATGAACGAGTTGGCTGTATCCAATCTATCCGAGATTCTTCAATACCAATCATTGATATGATCTTCCAGAGCTTGTGGACGACGCTTTTTCAGGAGACAATGAAGATGACGCACCATCTCGGTGGCCCCTCCTTCTCCTCGAACTCGTGTTAACCTCCGATGTCTCGCTTGATACTATCTCGATCAACCTTGCGTCTCTGTCAGTCTTTTTTCTCAAGACCCTGCCAAGCCTCTGCACAAACTCCCTTAAGCTTCCCGTTCCGCTGAGGATGATTCCGAGCGAAGCTTCAGGGACATCAATCCCCTCGTCCAGAACCTTGGATGTGACGACGGCCCTGTACTCTCCGCTGTTGAAGAGCTCCAAAACGGTGTGTCTTTCGTCCTTGTTCGTTGTGTGAGTTATGAAGGGGATCAGGAACCTCCTTGAAATTCTGTACACCAGATCGTTGTGCTGAGTGAATATTATCACTCTCTCATTCCTATTTTCTCTCAGAATCTCCTCCAGCTTCTCTATCTTGGATTCTGAGTTGAAGGCAATCTTCTGAGCCTTGTTCCTTGCGAGCAGCGCCCTTCTCGCTTCCGGATCTCTGCCGCTCCTCATCACAAACCTCTGGAATTGTATTGGGGTGTTCAGAGTTATCCTGTTCTTCGTCAGGTAGTCTCTAAATATTGAGTGGTATTTCTCGTATTCCTGCGCCTCATTTTCCTTGAGGTCTACCCTGAGCCTTTCTATCCGGAAGTTGGAGAGGTACCTGCCGGCCAGATCTTCAGGCTCCATCCGGAACACGACCCCACCGACGAGCCGTGGGATTTCATTATGAAGCATGTCCTCCCTCTCGAATGTGGCTGTCAGCCCTAGCCTGTAGGGAGACGCGAACATCTCGGCGATCTGCCTGTACCCTTCAGAAGCGATGTGATGGACCTCGTCTGCGATGAGAAGGGAGAACCTGTTCCCGAGCTCGGCCGCCCTAATGTATGCGGTATCGTATGTAGAAACTGTCACTGGCTTTAGCGTGTTTTCGCCGCCGCCGTATACTCCGACCTCTACGTTGAGCTCTTTTGCGAGTCTTTTCCTCCACTGCTCCAACAAATCAAGAGTGGGGATAAGAATGATTGAAGACTGGTTAACTAGTTCAATAGCTTTCAGGGCTATGACCGTCTTTCCAGATCCTGTCGGGAGGACTATAGTTCCCCTCCTTCCCGACTTGTCCCATGCCGTAAGAGCCTGCTTCTGGTATCCCCTGAGCTTTATGGATGGGCAGCTCAAATTTGGGCAGGGCATCAAACCTTCCTGCACAAAGTCGGAAAATGGAAGAGCGCTCCGCTTCAGGTACTGCACAATCTCGCTGTAGTGAAGAGCCTGAGCCCTGAACGACTTGATTCTTTCGTCCCACGAAGTGTTTGGGATCCTGACATCCCCTCTCACTACTATGGTTCCCTTGTCGAAATTCAGCGTGCAGTCTTGCAATTATCTGCCGTTCATGTTCCCTTGTCTTATGTCTTGAGCTATATTGATTGCCATCTCTCGGTATGCCCGACCGAAGACATTTGGGATCAAGGAAAAGGAAAAGTGGCTAGTACTAAACAAATGACGCGTCGTGATAGACTACTTCCTAAAGGTTAGTGGACCCGGTGCGAAGATCGTTTCTAACAATCTGGGGAGTTGCGAATACTAGTCTCGGTTGCGGAGACGACCAGACTTTTGAGCGCGTGACGTGTGACTCATACACAACAGATACGTTCGCGCCTCTTTCGGCAACGTGGGCCCAGCTATACCTCTGCCAAAACCCACGGAGTGTCGAAGGAAGACATGACTTCCCCTTTGTCTTACGGGATCGAAGCGGATTTTGGAGAGAACTTTATGTCCTTGTCCTTGTCGAACTCCTCTGGAGAGATCGAGCTTAGAAGCGCGTTCACCCTCTGCCTGCCCTCCACCGCCACCTTCATAGCTATTGTGATGTCCTGCTCCTCACACGCCTTGTCGGGGCAGAGTAGCTTGAGCATCCCCGAAGCCACCTTCTTGATCGCCTTCTCCTCCCTTATCGTGACGCCTTCTTGCGTTGAGGATTCGATCTTCACTCTGTCCCAGAAAATGTCCGAGTACGATCCCTGCATCGACATCTGGTGAAACACTTCTGAAAGGTAGTCGGCAACGATTCCGTACCCGGATGCGAGGTGTTCACTCGACTGCATTATCTTTGGAAGCTCCCATCCAGGGATGAAACAATGGATTCTGTCAAGGAGAGCAGAGTCCCTCATGAAATGAGGGAGGGCGCTGACAATATCTCTTGTTGATGGTGCTGAAGAATCACCCGAAGAACCGAACTCGGCATTGCCCATGAATACCATTGAAGCGCTGGCGTGCGCCTTTTTTGGACCCCTTTCGAAGAAGCCGTCAACCATGTAGTCCTTCAGCTTTCCGATCATCTCCTCGCTGTTTGAAAATGTCAGCTTGCCTATCTCATCCAGCACCACGCAGTCTCTCACACCGATCTCGCCCACTGTCTTTGTCGCGATGTTGTAAAACAGCGTGGCCGGGCCCACCCTTCCTCCAGCTATCAGCCTCGTCGAATACGATATGTTCCTGTACAGGTAGGTCTTTCCGGTTGCCTTCGGTCCCAATTCCAGGACGTTGCAGTTTGGCTCCACGAGGGGAACGAGTCTCAGCAAGAGCAAGAGTTTCTGGTGATGATTGTACGAATCTGGATTCAGCCCAATGCTCCTTACGAGGAGGTCGATCCACTCACTCCTTGTGAAGAGCTGCCGCTTCGAGGCAAACTCGGAAAGCTTGACGTTGACCACTTCGAATGGGGTGAACTTTGTCATCAACACAGGAGAAGTGTCACTTTCCTTCGTCTGATCCCCGTCGGGCAAGTACTTGAGCGTCGCAACGCCCCACATCCCGGAACGGAGCAGGTCTGTGTTCTCGTCCAGAATTGTCGGGAGAACCTTTGCGTCTCTTATGTTCAGACAGGGAATGAAAAGGCGGTGCGTTGCTCCCTTGATGTCAGTCTCAACCTTGAACTCGTCCATCAGCGTGTAGCTGCCTTGCGTCATGATGTCATGCAGTATCTTGTCCTTGTCTCTCAGCTCGGGAAAGTGTACGGTCACGAAATCCTGAAGCTTACGTATGTCGTCTTGTGTCGGCTCTCCCGAAGGGTAGAACTTTGCCACGAGGTACTCTGAGATGAAGCGAGGCAGCCTGCTTATCTCGTGCGATTGCACGAGCTCCTTTCTCACCACGTAAGAACCGAACGCGCTCTTCGCCTTCGAGTCGAGTTCGGCTAATGCCCCTGCAGACATTTCGTTTTGATTTGTCACATGTTCTATAAACAACTAGCGGCCGGAGAAGTTTTCCACCAAGCTGTCCCAGCTCCTCGCAGTGTGCGATGAAACTGTCGCAGGGCTGGTCAACATTTCCCTTTTTCTTCCACTTTTGCCTCTCACTAAAATCGGGTCAACCGGTTTTCTGCGACCCTCGCTTTCGACGAACAACTCGAGCACTCTTGCAAACGTGGATACGGTTGTCATGTTGTAGAGATCGGTTGTTCCGACTTTGTATTTGCTTTCAATAGCGAACATTAGGGCAAAGGACACATAGTTGAGCGTCTCAGAGAATTCACGAATCAGCGGTCGCAAATCCTTGTCTGGTTGTGCACCGCGTATTGCCAAAGCGCCGCCATTTGCTTCCTTGACATCGTCTGCCCAGAGCCTGAGCTTTGAGTATGTTTTCTGAAGCAGCCGTAGATCATCAGTACTCGAACTGCCCTTTTCGATGCAGCCGATCAGCTCTTTGAGCGAGTCCACAACGCGCTGCATAGCCTCCTCGAACTCGGATTTCATTGTCTGGTCATTGCCACCCTCCACAAAGTCCTGGGGTTTCCTGACCCAAGCGATCATGAGAGCGGCGATGTGGGCGCATAAACTTCCTTCGCTCGCCAGAGAGCAGGCACAGCCGCCGGAGATGAGCGGTCTCTTCGAGTTTCTTTCAAGCGTAATCGTGGGTTCGAAGAACTGAGGGTCACGGCTGGATAGCCACTTCCTGCCGCTCTCATCCAGCTTTCCTGAAAGAGTGTTCTTCGAAAACTTCTTGTCTGAGACCCTCCCCTGCGTGTAGTTCTGGAGTCCCGCGCCGTATACCGCCTCGCCACACATCCTTCTTACATTGTACTCAGTCAAGCTACGAAGTACTAATCCCGCATGAGAGAAGGCGATTTTCTCTATCTCCGCTCTTGGCAGTCCATCTTCTTCCTCAGCGCGGTGGCCGAAGAGAGCTACTTGTTTGAGCTTGTCTACATTTTTGAAGAGCAGCCTCGTACGCCTAAAGATTTCAGCAGTTGATAATGATGACAAGCAGCGCATTCATCGCGTCAAGGAAATATATAAGCGCGTGCCGAATTATTCTCAGAAACACAAACGGCAACCTGCGTTGGTTCACCAGGATCCGCTTTATTTCAGAAAATGTTTCTGTTAGTTCGTCAAAGGGGCATTCATAATCCGCTGGCGCACTCCTGTCATCGCCATTCGGGGTTGAGAAGAAGATGCTCATCCGAAGGAACCAATCTCTACTCGAATACAAATAGTAGCCAATGTCAAGCTCTGCGCGGTGATTGCTCCCGATCTGGAGAAGCACTACGACAGTATTTCGGCTTCTCCTCGAACTAGCGGAAAATAGGGATGCTTCTTTGCTCTTCTTCCATAATATTTCGTGAAGCGAATCATATCAGGGGCGCAATAAGAAAGCTAATCGAATGTTTAAATTCCACCTTGTAAATTAGAGCAATCATGACTGGGAACGAGTCAAAAAGCACGACAATCTTCAATGTAGTACACACAGCCCAGTTAGGCCACGTAGCCGGGCTCCTCCGAGCCCATTTTCACTCTGGTTCT
>DATLTL010000060.1:0-8485 GCA_035533635.1 Nitrososphaerales archaeon | reverse complement strand
CTGATTTCCGTCTCTTTATTCGTATCTGTAGGCAGGATCAACGAGTCTTCGGACAAGCCGAATCATTAAAGGCGGCATTTGGCAAAACGAATTTGGTCTGAACGAAGGCATGACGCTGCATTTGGAGAAAAAAGCTATTCGCGTACTTGGAATAGCTGAGAGTTTCAGAAAAGAGGAGAAATATTCGACTCTTGCCGGCGTTGTTATACGTAGTGATCTGGTAATTGACGGTTTTGCGCATTCGAAATTGAAAGTATCAGGGTCGGACGCTACCAGTTCAACGATCGATTTGTACGGACACTTACATAGGAACGATATAAACGCGATAATGATTTCGGGGAGCGTACTTAGTCTCTATAATGTCCTTGACATTGATGAAATTTACAAAGAACTGAAGATTCCAGTTGTAGCGCTGAGTTTCAGCAAGTCAAAATCGAACCTGGTTGAGAATATAGAATCCAGATTCCCTGAAAAGATTGCAAAAGGAAAAATCAATTTGTTGGAAAAATTGGGTCCTTCCAGCCGAATGCGGCTTGAAACGGGCTATGATGTTTACGTAAGAAATGCCGGGATTTCTGACGATCTATCAAAGAGATTGCTAAACAAATTTACCTTGCAAGGTTCACTGCCCGAACCAGTAAGAGTGGCTAGACTTCTAGCCAAATCGATTGCAACTGTCAGAAATTAGCACGGCAAATTCGGAAGCAAGCTAAGTTTTGGTGCTGGACGCACTCGTTGTGGTACTAATAAGACCTGCAGGAGGAGTTTTGACAATCACTTGGCCCTGCATCCAGTTGTGATAAGAACACACGTACAGGTAAGTTCCAGGAATGGTGAAAGTGAACGTGACTGTGGCATTTTGAGCTATGTTGTTGTAAGGAGCGCTTGTTGGGCCAAAGGCGTTAAACTTCGGATCAGGCGAGTTCGGCTTTGCAGTCACGGTATGGAGAGCTGAGTCATTATTGTACCAAATTACTGTCGCGTTATATCCGATGTAAACCGTAATGACGTTTGGAAGATAAGTCTGCGATGTAGGCCAGCTAGGGCTCTGCGCTCCATTCGGTATTGTTACCGTAACATTCTTTTCTAATGGCCCGGTTGATGACGAAGTGCTAGTTGTGCTCGTGGGAGCTACAGTCGGATAGTAAACAATCTGATAATATCCGAGGAACGCTGCAGCAACCAGTAATATGACCACGATAACAGGACCTGCCGCTCTAAGAGTTTTCACAGGTGTTTGAGTAGTCGCGGCCATGGAAAGTTTACGGAAATGTCGATCTAAAATCTCGATTTTAAGCCTTATTGATTAGCTGCAATATCCAAATTGAGTTTCGTTTCGTTTCAAACTAAATGCTTCTGTCGCATCTTCGAAAATGTAAATCACGAAAATGCTTTTGAAAATTTTCGATCTTTTTTTCTTCTCAATACTTAAATACGATCTTCAGAGTTGGGACTTCGACTAGGGGAGTCTTAACTTTGTCTGAAAGCCAGGAAGATGCTAAGAAGAAAGACTCGGTTCAGAAAAAAACTGAACAAACTGAAACAGAAGCGCAGAAAACGAGTCAGGTTCCAAAACCCACTGCCCCGAGGGTCGGCACTCCAATTGGGCAACCACCATCGCAGCGACCACAAATCGGCACTCCTGTGGGAACACAATCAACTTCAACACCTGCAGTCGCGACAGACAAACCAACAGTTGGAATCTCAAGACCTATGGTTGGATCTCCAGTTGGTACTCCCCGACCGACAGTCGGGACTGCAAAGCCTTCTACATCCGTTGGATCTACCGTAGCAGCCGTGAAACCAGCAATTTCATCCTCCACAAGTGTAGGATCTGCGAATGTGGCTAAACCAGCTTCTCCTGCAAAACCCTCAGTGAGCAAAGCCGAGATTTCCAGACGTAATTTCATAAAGGGTCTCGCGATAATTGGCGGGGTAGTGGCTGTTGGTCAGTTTGTTGCTCTGGGGCCGTACTTGCAAGGTTCGGTTGGTTCAAGCCCGATTTCTTCGCAAGTAATTGAAGATTCCACTACAGGAACTCCCATCAAGACTTCCGATGTGGCCGTGAATAGCTGGAAGACTTTCGTGTATCCCAGAACCGGGAATCCGAACGTTGACAATGACACATTCAGGCAGGCTGTCATAATCCATTTACCTAAGGGTTGGAAAGCAGGTCAATACGGTGCTGTCGATCCGGTTTCGGGTGACACCTTCGTTGCTTTGAGCAGAGTTTGCGTACACCTCTGGTGTCTTTGGAGCTACGTTCCGTCAGATAATAGAGGCATTTGTCCTTGCCATGGGAGCCAGTATATTCCGGGAGGCCCCGCAGGATCGCAAGACGCAACTAATCCAGGTCTAGCTACTGCAGGCCCAGCTTCACTCCAAACTGCGCCGAACAATCAATTACCAATTGTTAATCTGACAATTTCCTCTAGCGGAACGATATCTGCCACTGGAATAGTGGGTCAGGTCGGATGCGGACAAAAATGTTAGGCGTTTTGGAAAACTAGGTAGATACAAAATTTGGCAACAACTTCTGAGACGCAGCCCAGCCAACAACAGCGGATCGGGATCGTTTATCTGATAAAAAAACTGTACGATTGGATTCTAGACAGACTCGACCGTACCGGTTGGCTCGCTTACAAGATTAACATCCCCAAGAGATTTACTAGTCCACTTCCATATCTTGGGTTTCTTACATTCTTTAACTTCCTTATACTCGGAATCACTGGAGCTCTTCTCCTACTCTTTTACACTCCCACTCTTTCTGGTGCGTGGTCCAGTGTCCAACTAATCAACAACACGGTTCCTTATGGCGTCATCATACGCAACATGCACTATTACGCATCGAACGCCATGGTTTTTCTTGCACTAGCACACATGTACTACAATTATTTCAGCGGAAGATTCAAGATCAGGAACGAAATTATCTGGGTGACTGGTGTAATTTTTGGTACGATTACGATCCTTGAGGCATTTTCAGGCTACGACATTATCCTGAATACAAGAGCGGTCCTCGCGGTCAGCATCGGCGTTTCACTAAATTACGCTACGCCATCGTTTGGTCCCCAGATCGTCCACTTGATTTTCGGTAGAGGCTTTCCAGACTTTATTCTCAGATTTTACGCGCTGCACATTTTCGTACTCCCCGTCGTCATGATCATTTTGATGCTTGTTCACTTTCCCAAGATTTTGACCTTCGACGTTCCCGTCGTTTCTGCGGTAACTGGAGGTATACTGCTCTTGGGAGGACTGTACCCCGTATCACTGGGAGTCCAGTATACTCCAACAGCAAACGTAGGCTATACGCTTCCTGAATGGTACCTGACGAGCCTCTACGCTTTTCTTAGGACATTCATGCCAAAGTTCATTGCAGGAATTGTCATTCCATCACTTTTCATCCTGATGTTTATGCTCGTCCCATTCGTGGACAAGAGTAAAAAGTTCTCTTGGAAGGATCGGCCTTTCTTCACTGCACTTGGCATCGCCAGTATCGGACAGATTCTGTTGACAACTTACTGGGGTTTTTATATCAACGAAGCTGCCCTGACGCCAACTCAAGCTCTTTTCATAGATCCAGTTCAGATTTTTGGCTCGATGCTTTTGGTCGCCGCGTTATGCTACGTGGGAACGTACTCAGTCCTGCGATACATGGCATCAAAATCTGGTGGACAGATTGCGAGAGGGAGGAAGCCGCCTCAGAATGTGAACTTTATTTCTACAAGATGGATATTGATCGTTCTCGGCGCGATTTTCGCTGTTCAAGTATTTCTGAATGCGTTAGGTGCAATTGACTCGATCCGAAATTTCCCAAACCTCACAATGTTTGATCTTGGTGGGGTCTTGGTGCTCTTCGCTTTGATGGTTCACTTGTACCGCTACAGCAGGCCACTCTAAATCCGAGAGTAATTTACATAGCGATATGCTGAGCCGATACTAGTTGATCTAGCCAACTGGCAGTATTGATCGCCCATTCTGCCTCTTGAATCGTAATTTGCTGCGATTGAGCGGCCTTGAGATGAAGCAAGTTTAGCTGGTAGATTGGCTGTATGATGTCTGGAGATTTGGTCGCCCTTGTTTGCACAAGGTACGCCATGTCGCTCGTGTTCATGTTTCCCAAATCAACTCCAGTACCTTTCAACAGATTTGCTAGGGACGCACCGACTGATTTTACCGCGAGCTCCACTGCCTTTTTGTTATCACCATTTCTTAGGGCGTCCTGGGCGGATGAAATAATGGATGTAGGATCACTCAACATGGCAGAACTATCAAGTCTTGCCTGCGTCATTCCTGCTGGATTGGGCGATTTGTTGAGCACGAAAACGTAGATCAGAGTCACAACAACCACAAGGACGATGGATGCTACGAACCATTCGGCTAGTGAGACTAGGTTGTTCCCGAATTGCAGATAATTTGCTGAAAAAATCAAAACATATCACACTTGGTAATTTTCATTGCAAAGAAGAATTCTGGTGATTTGCATCTTCTTCTTGCGATGTTGAGGGGAGTAATCCAATCGAAATAAACGTTACAATTGCGGAAATCCCCGTAATTGCTACGAGCAACCCCCACTCGAAAATCGGCTGTGAGTAGAACGGCATCCATCAGGTAATGCCATCATACGCTTAAAACCCAATCGACGCTGATGGAGGCCCGCATTGCAAGGTACGAAAAACGTCTTCAGTCTAAAATGGACTGTCGTACTTTCCTTAGCCGCAAAATTCGCTCTCTTTCTGGTTGGAGTGGCCATAATCGGAATCACTTCAACCAGGACTGAGCTTTCAGCATGCGGATCGTCGAGCGCGGGATTTCCGATTTACACCCCACCATTGGGAAATCTAGAAGCTTATTCAGATTATCGCGATCTGTATCTGAAATGTCTCGTTAACCCATTCATTTCGGGAAGCGGAGCATACAACCTACCAATAGTTTACAACTATCCTCCACTTTTCCTGTACACTTTGAGTGTTTTTGCACTTGATATAGCTGCATGGTCTCCTGCAATTGCCCTTGTACTTTTCGACGCGCTAACCGTTATACCAGTTTACCTGATTGCAAGGGATTTTCTATTTTCTGGAAACAACAAAGCTGCATTTGCAGTCTCGATGATATGGGTATTCAATCCTATCAATCTCTTCTACAACGATCTGATGTGGTTGAACCCTGGACCCACGACATTTTTCCTGATGCTCGGTATTTACTTATTCTTGAAGCAAAAATGGGCACTTTCCTCTATGGCTCTTGCTGTTTCAACGGGTTTCAAGCAAACTGCGGTGATACTCTTCCCGATTCTTGTCGTCATGATGGTGAAAACCATTGGGTTCACCAAGAAGACAATTGCATTCATTACTCTGTATGTATCTTCACTGGTCGTAATCTCGACTCCTTACTTGTTCCAGATCCCGCAAACCTATTTTTGGGCACTACAACTTCCGATTTTTGGCAACCCTCCGGGCGCGGGTCCCTCAGCACCAGCTACTTTTGTGTATGACCTTTCGCAGCCCACGAGGCTAACCTCTTTCTTGGGCCTTGTAAATTTCACGAACCTGAAACCTCTCGCTGTCGCGACGTATCCATATTTGAATTACATCTTCGCAATTTCTTATGCTGCATTGATTCTCCAGATGTATTTCACTAAAAGAAAGTTGACGAACAGAGATTATCTGCTGTATCTCTTCACAGCATTGCTTCTTTTCTTCACATTTTTTGGAAGAGGGGTTTACAAGTACTATTTTGCTGGAATCACTCCCCTTGCGCTTCCATTGTTTTCCTCGCGAAAAGGAGCTATAGTATTCGAAGCTTTTAGTCTGATACTTCTTTTGATACCGAGGGAGGTAACTCCTTGGATGGCTCTACTACTGATTACATTCGTGCCTTCGTTGATCTCGAGCCAAGCTAGGAACTCGATGTCTGAATTTGATTTGGATCAAGATTTCAAAGCAGATCGCCCTATCGAAAGTTCATGAACTGTACGTTCGAGGATACTGGTGCGAATCGAATTATTGAGAATGCTCAAGCAGCGAAAGAGGACTGACTACTAGCCGCTTTGCTTTGAAATCACTTTGATTTCTGGAGCAACTTCCCAGTTGAGAATAAAATCCGATACTTTGTGGATGGGCACTATTGGCGTTCCATTGTCCAGTACTTGAAGGGACTCGTCATGCAAAGTGAGTATGATCGGAATCGCGCGCTGAATATTCTCCAACCCCACAACCCGCTGGGTACGTTTGATTTGCCTTTCTGAGATTCCAATCATCGACGCCCTGCCCCCAGTTCGTTTCCAATGTTTGCAGTCGATAACAAATGCGATTTCAGATTTCGCTGCTATCAGATCTATCTCCGCTCTTGGCCGTCGAAGTTGATAGTTTCGAAAGGTAGTGAATCCAAAATTCTTGAAAACAAACTCTGCGAGCCTTTCGAATTCTCTCCAATTGAGGCCAGTGCTTACTTCTTCGAGACTCTTGCTCCTTGGATGCGGTAACAAATATTCTTTCGACTTTCATGCTCTATAACAACCTGCGCGATTAGCTTTTTGATTCAATAGTATTGGCACACACATGATAATTAGGATAGAGGGCCTAGCGAGTAATCGAATCGCGGCAAAGACGATCCTCTAGGAGTAATCAAACTGAGCAAAGGATGAATTGCGTTCACGATTTCGAATAAAGTTGAAAAAATAAAAGCCTTAAATGCTAGATCTAAGGCCGTTATGCGAAGAAAAATAATGAAGCTCAGCAATTCTGGTAAAGCTCCATTGGTCATATTGGTCACTTTCCTTTTGGTATTCAGCACCTCAGCTGTGATCTCGCCTTTGAGGGTGACTGCTGCTACGCAACCAGCAACCCCTGCTCTCAATTCGATTACATTTGTTGACTATGCTGGAAATGATGCATCAGGAGTCGCCGATCTTCAGGCGAACAAGATCGACGCTTATGACTTTGCTTTGACTCCATCCGCCAGTGCTTCATTACCTTCTTCCTACAACCAGTATGTGGCTCCTGCAAGCCTCTATGGATTGTACGTGAATCCTCAAAATACTTCTGGCACGACGGGACAGTTTAATCCGTTCTATTTCCAACAGATAAGATTCGCCTTGAATTACCTTATCGATAGGAGCTACTTTGGACAGACTCTGGAGGGCGGGAATTTCCTTCAATGTATATCAGCTGTCTGTGGTGAGCCGGACTCCGTAACTGTTGCGGGTGCCGTTGCAGCTTTCTCCAACGTGACATACAATTTTAATTTCGCTAACCAGACCATCTACTCGACTTTAACAGCGAACGGAGCAACATACACTAACCATGAATGGTCTTACAAAGGCCAACCAATAACCATCGGGCTTTTCGACAGAACCGATGACCCAATTAGGCATGCGTTCATGCAGTACCTAAACACTCAGCTCCAGAAAGTTGGATTCCAGACTAAGGTGATACCCGGCACTCTTTCTGTAGCCTACTCAGTAGTCTTTGGAACAGATCCAGCCAATGCCACTTACGACATTTATCCTGCCTCGAACGGTCAGATTTGGGGATACTACGACAGCAATGCGCTCAACTTCTACTCTGCGGGATATTACAGTGATTTGCCTGCCTCTGACCACTACGGTCCGAACTGGATAGGTGGTTGGGACAACACGACTCAGCAAGCTTACACTACATCCCTCTATGACAAAGCAGACGTTTATGGCACTATACCGTTGTTGACTTCTAATTTCAGCACATTAGCGCAGAGAGCAGAACAGCTTTCGAACCTCACTTACTATGGAGTCTTAGCGGCGACCTACATAGCTTTGGGTACCTCTTTAGCACCATATGCAACAACGGGAGCAGTGTCTGGCGTTACACCAAACTTCCTTCAAGATCCATTCGGTAACTATCAGAACTACATGACAATGTCTGTCTCTGCTTCAGGAGCTTCTGCCACAGTAAACGCCTTGAAACTCGGAGTGAGACACATCACAAACGGAGCTGTCAACCCAGTTGGCGGAGACGACGACGTGTACTCAGATGTTACTCAAGCAGCTGGAGCGCTTCCGCTATGGAGCTACGGGCCCTCCACTGGATATCCATATTCCACGGGGATGACATACACGGTTAATGGAAATTCGTTCTCAACCAATATTGCAGTACCAACGAGCGCAATCTGGTTCAACGGTACCTCCGACCAGTGGGCCAACGCCGCCGCAAATACGAAGGCTCAGGATGACGTGACCGTTAATGTGGCGAATCTGTTATCACATACCACATGGGGAGATGGCCAACCAGTCACATTAGCTGATCTCTTGATGCAGTACATAATGATGGCGAGAGTCGTATCACCTGGTAATCCACTCTCCGACTCAGGGGGCGAGCGTGGGTTGTACACTGCAGAATATTCTCAGGTGCAGGGCATAAAGGTGATCAATTCAACATCGCTTGAAATCTGGACATCTAGTACATTTTTCCCAGATTCCAACTTGGCAGCAATCAGTGCCATAGGCGATGTA
>DATLTL010000059.1:0-4302 GCA_035533635.1 Nitrososphaerales archaeon | reverse complement strand
CAAGTCTATGGTGTGCTCTCCGATGGTTCTGAAGGCTGAGGTAACCTCTTCTCGCCTCAATAGTTCTTTGCCGATATTCATCGTCTCGCCTCCTTCAGTATAGATGAGTAAGTCTATTCGTCTGTATCCGAATTTCATTGGGTCCAGTGAGTAGGTCTTTATGAGGTAAGTATCTTCCAATCTCTTGCGACGCCTCTGTACCGTGCTCAGTGGGACTCCTAGTTGCTGGGATAATTCATGCGTTGGTATGTGCCCCTCAGAGTCAAGAAGCAATCTCAGCATCTTTCTGTCAATTTCAGAAAGCTGGGCATACATAGCCATAAGCATCTTGTTAGGAATCTCTCCGAAATAAGGATTGTCATTTGAACAGCCGTGGCAAAAGATGCCGAGTCGCTTTGCGAGGCGAAATGTCATTCTGTTAAGAAAGGAACTCCTGTTCTCCAGCCCTTAAGTGGTAGATTTCAGAAAGGGCGAAAAGCAAAGTCTACTGCACATTGGAGAAAAGGAGTTTGATGATTTAGAAGATTCTTCCGCTTAATATTATCTTCAAAATATAATGTGTCATCCTAATTATAATCAGTAAGAATCTTCCCTATCTAATTGTGCTATTGCTTAAGAGATAAACCTCGCATTTTCGGGGTACAATGTCAAATCAAATACAAGATGGGAATAAAGACAAACTAAAGGGAAAGGCTCGCGAAGCAGTTGGAAAGTTTAACGATGACAAGGGCGAGCAAATTCACGGAAAGCTTGAGCAAGCAAAAGGCGAAGCTAAGATAGCGATAGGCAAAGCAAGAAGGAAAATCTAAGAAATCTACTCCGCCATGTTTCTCGGCAGCCGGTGGAATTTTATTTCCATCGGCTGCAATAGATTTATTTCATTCACTGCACTTGCGGAATGGGGACTACCAAATGCGACATTTCATCAGATAGGTTCAGGTACTGCATTCCCTTTTCCGTGAGCTGATACAGGTTAGTCTGGGAGACTTGGCTGATCAATCCTTGCTGCAGCACATAATCCATGTACTCTTCAATCTGCGTGTATGACAGGTAGGCGCCGTACATCAGTCTAGTCTTTGTAGCTTTGCCGCTGGCTACAACTCTCAGAATGTTTGAAAGGATTTCACCTCTGCTTCGGTATTTCAATTGCACCACCCTAAACCCAGACAATACTCGGCATCCGTTGTAGTAACTCCTTGTAGGAGGCTTGATTCACGTCTCTCATCTGAACTGCTGTTATTCATGATTTCTCAGTATGTTTGTTAGGTAGTTCGATTACATATGCCGTATGTCCAAACAAGAGCGGAGAATGAAAATAGAACTCAACGTTGGACAGGATATTGACCAGAAAAATCAAATAATTCAATGATATCTGATTAATTATCCTGGTTAAGGGATTGAGCGACTCTCTCAGCTAATGATTTCAGCTGCAATTGGTGAAATCATCATCTTTGGCTAGAACTAGCTATAGATTGCAACCAAATTGAGATCGGTTGGGTCTGAAGTATTGGTAGTAATCATGGGGTCTGTTGAACCACTGCTCCAGTGGTCAAAAGTGTAATTACCATAACTTGCGACAATAACTTGATAAATTGCACCTGTATTTACCATGAAACTTGCCGGCGAGTCCGCGGACGATATCAGCGTTCCGTTCTGCCATAGACTCGTGTAAAGACCAGGTATTGATCCCCCTGACGAATCGATTGTCTTTACCGTTAGAATTGACTCTCCTTGGGGAACTCCGCTCCCAACTTTTCTAAAGATAGCGGTGAGTGCGGTGTTGCTTGAAATTGATATCGTCATGGTCCTCAGTGTTGATCCATTGCGCCAATGATCGAAGGTATATCCGCTGTAATCTGCAACCGTCACAGTATATGTTTGCGAACTATTCAATTTGAAACTTGTCGGTGTAAAATTGGATTGTATCAGACTGCCATTAAGTGAAAGTGAGACATACATTCCGTTCAGATCGTTACCACTTGAATCAACAGCATTTACCGTAAGTCTGGGCACAGAGGTGCTCAAACCAGTAGAGCCGACGACCATGCCAGCTTGTGTAGATCCAATGTAACCCGTCGATATCCCTGCGTATACTGTTATTGATGACATCAGGGCCAACACACTGAGAACGAGTCCAAGTTTCGCGAACTTGACGTTTCGGACATACATATTGTCAGACGCTCCCTTCAGTTCAACCATTAGTTCTAGTAAAGAATCTCTCAGGAATCCATCTTTACACAAGGCATCGAGTTTTGAGAGCGCTAAATCTGTACGTTCCAATGAGCGTATCGGAGTCAGGTGATGCGCTCACGTCCACGACAGGGCAGTTTGAAACGAACTCGCAAGCCAGACAGCTCGATCTCAAATTGATATCGAGATCGCGTCGTTCACGCATCGACCTTATTCCGGAGGCATTTTCGGCGAAATTAACTTCTCTTCTTGGGGTTTGCGTATTTTCTCAACTTTCCATTTTCTCTTAGACGAAATCACTTGAGCTGTCAACGTTCGCGCCATCTATTACTTGTTGAATGTTCATCTTGTCAAAGAGCGCCGAGAGCTCCGAGTACGCGTTAACGAATTTTCTTCCACGTTCAGTACACGTGAAGATGCTTCTTCTAGTAACAATCGATTTCTTACTTTCAAGCATTCCCCATCTCAGAAGTAAATTTAGGTAACCTTGGAGCTGCTTGGAGTTAAGATTGCACCGATACATGATCTGAGTCTTGATCATGCCATTCATACTGACCGTGAGCATTGTGTTGATTATTTCCAGAGATCCTCTATTCGCTCCCAGAACATTTGCTTCGAGGCCAACCAACTGACTCATTTTGATTCATCGTCACCAACAAATTCTAGGCGAGTTGCGATATCACTGATGGCGCTATCGCAAAGTCGTTTGTAACATCAATCTTCTCATATGGTACTTTATGCAATTTGAATTCCTTGTCAAGGCATAACTTGACGACCTTAAACGCTTCAACATAGTTTATTGAAGTATTGAGTCTACTTTGGAGTGCCCTAAACTCCGCCAGTGCCTTGATTGCTTTAGCCTTCGTGTAGAGCTTGTTTCTTTGTGACCAAAAGATCCTGATTAATTCTACTTTGTCGTCTATCACGTCCGAGATATCATAGTATACCTCCGGTTCAAAACTTCTGCTGAGTGGAATCTCATATGCAACTATGTTTGAATTGAATCTCCCAGCTTCTTGTGTCGCAATTGATACTGCTCGGTGATCGTGGTGTACATCCCCCTGGAAATGCGTGAGGATGAGATCAGGATCCACGCGGTCAATATTTGACTCGATATAATCGATGAGGGTTTTATTCACTTCTAGTTGGGAATCCTGAAAGTCGCCGACGGCGACGTCTTTGCTCCCAATAAACTTCGCAGACAAATTCAATTCTTTGGTTCTTTGGGCCGGGTTGCCGGAAACAGCTCCATTGGTCATGGTGCAAATGTGAACGTTGTGACCTGATCGAGCAGCCTTAAGGAGTAGACCTCCACAGCCTATCTCGACATCATCAGGGTGGGCACCTAAAGCCAGAATGTTCATGACCTTAAGAGCTGGTTTTAGTATATATCGAGTATCTAATATTGTTCTGTAACATTGCAGAGGTCGAGATCAGGCTGGGGAAGGCGCTGGGAGCACCTTTTCCTCAGATCTTCCTCTCAATGCATGTCCAAGGGCTCCTTAGGTAAGTCATCACTGGCGAACGGACGTAACCTGTCTGCAATAGTATGTCAACTCATAAATTAGGTGTGAGTAAAGCTTCACGCTTTCCAAAAAAGCCACTAGCAGGATCAACATTAGCGAGCATGTCTATTATGGAAAGGTTCGGAATGAAAATCTTGGAGAACTTCTGTATATACGGAGTCTGGGTATAATTCTGGAATTCGACCCTCAGGTTGCTCTTCTCAAACAACTTCTCGTCAAGATATGCTTTGGCGCCGGTACCAGACACGTATGTGTCGGCACCCAACGATCTACATACATTGATCAGACGCTCATTGGACTCTCCCTTTACGTTTAGTTCGGACTCCTTGATGATCGGAATATTGATTCCAAGCCATTCCATGGTTTTCTGAGTTGACTCGAAATCCAATTCGAAAAGCATCTTCCATTCTCGCTTGTACAGATTCTCAAAATAGTCACGATACAAGAAGAAGTAAGGTGCATTAGAGTAAGAACCCAGGATTTTTGTCAAGTGATCTTCTCTCCAAGGCATGTCGTTGTTTATCTCGACGAGCATGTTGGGTGAGAATTTTTGAGCTTTGTTGATCGGGACTGTCAGCCTCAAGGG
>DATLTL010000058.1:0-7673 GCA_035533635.1 Nitrososphaerales archaeon | reverse complement strand
TTCATAATCCCGCCCGAGGCTCCATAACCCATGGGGCAGAATCCCTCACGCCAAAATTTGTCTTTTTACTGCATGAAGCAACGAAAAGGTAAAAGACAGAAAGCCAAACAGTACGTAGACTCACCTGACGACGTATACGGGTTCGAATACAAGCTGAAGAACGCTTTCTCTCTGCTTGAAAGAGCTGAGAAGATCACCCCCGGTGACAAGCAGAAGATATTGCAGTTCGTCGGTATCCTGAAGGCACTACGGGTCAGCAAGGGCAGGATTGCGAAGTACATCCTCCACTTGAAGTTGATAGGAGAGAACCCTGGAGTCACTTTCGAGCCAGCCACGAGGAAGGACATCGAAAATTTCGTGGCTACTTGGCTCTACGAGCAGGGCTACAGTCCGGAAACAGTGGCAGATTACACCATGGTGCTCAAGCGATTCTACAAGTTCCTCAGATACGATAACGTAGACAAAGAAACTCCTTTCCCGGAGGAAGTCAGGTGGCTAAAGAAAACAATCAAACCCAACGAGAGGAAAAATCCCGAGTTTTCTATTCCAGAAGAGATTGAATCGCATCGTCCGGTCCTGAGCGCACGACTTTTTTCTAGCCCCTCGAGAGGCCAAATATATAGAGCTTGATCTAGAGTCGATCAGGGAAAAGCAACGCGATGGTGTCCGAAAATCTCATTGGCGTTGTCCTCGCTCTATTTTCTTCGATATGCTTTGCGGCAAACAGATCTTTTGCAAGCAGACCTCTCGTCAAGTCAAGCACTACAACGGCGATATACATAGGCCTCGCGGTCGGGCTCGGTATCCTAACCGTTCCGCTACTTATTTCTGGCCAAGAGTTTGATCTTCTTCTAATCGGCTTCACCGCGCTTGCAATTTTCATCCTCGTTGGAGTGCTTCATCTTGGAATTGGCAGGACCTTTTCCTTTACTTCGGTCAAAAACATCGGAGCAAATCAAGCTTCACTTCTCATCGCATCACAGATACTTTACTCTCTCATATTCGCGATAGTGCTTCTGGGCGAGACAATAAACCTCGAAACGGGAATAGGCATTCTTTCAATCGTCGCCGGGGTCTTGATTTTAGAGTTCAAGAGTAGTGCTATCAAACGCGGGGGGAAGATCAAAATTGGAATCATAGGCGGGCTCCTTGCAGGCCTCGTGTTTGGCTTTACTCCGATCTTGATCAAGGTTGGTCTCGGTCTTTTCCACTACTATGTTGCTTCGACCTTCATTGCCTACGCCGCGGCGGTCGTCTTTTACGCGATTATTGTGCCCCCGAAGAAGATAATCGCAGAAACAAGGGCACTTCCAAAATATGCGATCGTCTCATACATTCTCGCGGGTGCCGCCGGCGCAGGGGCACAGCTTTTTCGTTTTGGAGCGCTGAGCCTCACTCCAGTTGTCATCGTAGTCCCCATTCTTTCCGCGCATCCAATTTTTACTTTCTTGATGACCCACAGGCTCGCGAAAGAGTTTGAGGTGTTTCACTCTCGCACAATCATAGCAATCGTTCTCATCGTCGCAGGAACGATTATCGTCTCCTACTCTGCCGGGGTGCTGGGGTAGGCCCTTGTTAATCTAAAGATTGTTTTGCGGGAAATTATTTGGATCCGAATAATTATTGAAGCTGCGGAGGGTGGGCGGTTTTCTAATAGACGCGCTTTAAGACACTTAAGGAGCAATTTGGAAGCTTCCATCGAAATGTGTTTCAGCACCTTCTCGGGAAAGCGAAGGTACACTAGGTCGTTCTTCGGGGGCGATTCGGAGATTGCGCAGAAACTTGTGAGTCGTGACGATGAGTTGAACATCATTCACCTGCACCTTATCTGTACCGCGCCTCGGTATTCTCTGGAAGAGGGCGGTTCGGAGTTCAACATTCTCGGAAGCCTCACTTTGGAGAGTGAAGATGGCATCCTCAAGGTCGAATTTAGGGCCCAGTCAGGCCGCCTAGCTGAGCCCCACCGGGCCCGAAACTGGTGATGTGAAAAATCTCTTTATTGATGGGGTTTTTCTGGTTTGGATAGATCCGATTGCCGTTCATAGAATGTAATTGGTGGCCGAATATAAGACCTCACTCTGAGCAATGCGACTCCGAGCTTCACGAAAGTTTGAGCAGCTTGTATACGGCTGCGATAAACTATGAAAGGATAGGTGTTCGAGAGCCACACAACGCCCTGTGGGTCATAAGAGATAAGCTAGTTGAATGCGGTGCTAAGCTTCGCGAGTAGCTTGTTCTAGGGAAGGAACAGAAGATACTCGAATCAAATCGATTGGACCGCTATGAAGAGTTGCATATTCCAGGAAATCAGCGAGAGTAGAAGGAAACCACCAAAATGGGATATCAACGGTCTCATTACTTAAGGACAGCATTGAACGATCTTCCCTACTAATATTCGGTTACTTTTCAATTACAACATTCAATGAAAGACGAACTGACCTTGAAAAAGTGTCTCCTACGGGAGATGAGGTTTCGCATAATTTCACAAGATCTCTGAGTTGCTCTTGGATAATGTGTAATTGAAAATCATTTTCGTAGTAATGCTTAAGCGATGCCTTTTCTTCTCTAGTCGTTAAATAACGGGCGTGATCAACATTTCAAGTCCACCAGCAAAGAAAGTTACGCGCGCATTCAAAATCGCTAAGAATCTGGACGACATCCTGGTGCTCCAATCAGACAAGAGCGGCATAACGCCGAGCAGTTTCATTAACAATCTCCTAATGCAATATTTTGACTGGTGGCAATTTGCCGAGAAAAGTAGTAGTTTCATGGTTCTCGATAAGCGCCTCTTCAGGGCCATAATCGAGGAGGTTGACGATGATACAAGCGTAGACATTGCGAGAAGTGTTGCCCTTATAGTGAGCCGGGAGTTCATGATGTTTCGATTCGGCAAGGTTGACAAAGAGAGTATCTCTCGCTACCTCGAAATATTAGGCAATCGTATGAACTGGGGTGAGATAACGACGATAAATACTGAAGGAGGAAAAGTGGAAGTCGTGGCCAAGCATGATCTAGGAGTTAAGTGGTCCCTCTTCCTATCCGAATTCATCTCTAGCCTCTTCTCGTCATTTCTTGCAATGAAAACAACTTCCGAAATTTCGACCTTTGGTTGCCTTATCACTGCTATTCCAGAGGAATGAGGTGGCTCAAGCTCTTCGAAGGGCGGTTTCTGACCGCTCAGAGACCAATTAGGGCAGAGAGGGTGTCAGATTAGTGCTTATGGACTTGATCGACTGCTCCTGGTCGCCTTGGAACATCGCGAATGTACCTGGAGAAATCTTGCCGGTTATTTACCTCAATCTGCAAGTCATTGGAGGAAGAACGTTGGCCGTAGAGATGTCTTATGATACGCTTTTCAATCAGGAGCGCGCCTGCACCTAGCGTCCTTTCCATCGCCTCGCACAACAGTTCAGGTTTCGAGAATGTCTCCGGCACCCGTAAATTGTATTTCTTCCTGATGAAGTTGATGATCACGCCGGAGACTTGATTCCCAAGGGCCTTGAAACCGTAGTTAACTGCCTCTGAATAATCGCTCATGAGATTAGAATCTACTTCGTTCGCTGATTCACCGTTCGAGGTCATGCAGTCATCAACTTTATTCATTCAGTGCCTATTTTATGATTCCGAGTTGGCGTATCTTTCTTGCTCATTACTCTAACTGAGCGCCGTCAGGATTTCCTGAGCTTGGAATCGAATTTCTTTCTTCTCTTCCCGCGGGCCTTTGCCTCCACGCGTGCGATTCTTTCTTCTTCTTCCGCGAAGTGTCTAGTTGCCCGCATGGCTGTCCCCGAAAGGACTCCCGCGAAGCCTTCGTAAGTGCTTCCTAAATTTATCCCGCCCTGACCGATTTGGAACTTTCTAATCGAGTTATCGTGTCGCGTCCCACGCATCTTGAGAATTATCAGCAATCTATCCATTTTCCCGCTAATTTCAACGTAGCGAAGCAATATTATATTGTCCATACTAGTTGAACCAGTGATGGTGGTGCTTGCTAGCTCGTCCGCTGTGATTGTAAGAACCAGGGTGGCGCCTCTTTCCTGACAAAGGTGAACAATTGTTCTCACGAATTCATCGTCCTGGTCATTATGGGCAATTTGTCGAAACGCGCCCACATCGTCGATGACCACCCGTCCTGGTTGAACCTGTTCGAGGAGCTCTTGGATCTTGATTACCAAGCCTTCAGGACTATACTGCTCTGGTAAGAGGAATGCTATCCTTAGTTTTCCCTGTTTTTCCAATGTCTCGATGTCGTCAAACCCTAGCTTTTTCGCCACGAGTCTAATTTGACTTTCGGGCTCACTAAAGCTCAAAAGAAGACCGTTCTGTTTTGAGGATCTTGCTCCGTTGCAAACAAACTGGATGGCGAACGTAGTTTTACCTACACCGGCGGCTCCTATGATACCAGTGACGCTTCTCTCGAGGAAGCCCCCTTCAGTCAAGGCGTCGAGTCCCGGAACTCCCGTCGGTAACCTCCGGTCAGTCAACCCTTTTCTGCCAGTCGGCTGAAGGGCTGGAAAGATTGAAAGTCCTGACTTGGAAATCTCGTAAGAGCTGGGCCGCAAGCTTATTTCAACCCCTCTCATCTTTCGTATGCTGATCATACGCCGTGGACCTTCTCTTTCCTTCACAATATCCATTAAGATTATTCCGTCCGCAACAAATTCCTCTACGCCGAGCCCTACTTCCTCTCTGCCGTAGGGCATCTCACTCAGAATCAATGTTGTACAACCTTCGCCTCTAACCGCTTTACCCAGAACGGTATGCAATGCGATTCTCGCGTCTGCCAGTTTAGTAAATCCCAATGCCAAAGCGTCAAATGAGTCAATTACAAGTCTCTTTGCTCCTAAAGAAACGACTTGTGAGAGAATCAGATCCAGAGCATCGTTGACTCCCTCAGCCGAAACGGTAGTGAGGTCAAGATATTGAAATTTCCCTTCAGCGATAAACCTCCGGAAATGTAGCCCAAAGTTGTCCATGATTTTCAGAAATTGGTCCTTGGTCTCGGCGAAGGACACATAGATGCCTTGTTCCCCGTGGAGTAATCCCTCGTAAAGAAAGTGCGAGGCTAGCAGGGTCTTTCCCGCACCTGGTCTCCCACCCACCACGACGAGACTGCCTTGTGGGAATCCTCCTGAGAGAAGAACGTCCAGCCCATCGATTCCAGTTCCGACTTGATCTACTAAGGGGGTCTTCATTTGAGCAGCGTTATCCATTGCATTTCGGATTGGCGTTCAATCATTCTATTAATGATATGGATTACAAAGTAAACTAATCTACCTGCATGCTCAATAGGATGCCGCATCGAATCACGAGTAATGAATTCTAATCTTTCTGAAATTGACAGAAAAATGCTTGGTTTGCTTTTGGATTCTGAAGGGTGTGTCCCGACGCACGAATTATCCCTTCAGCTTGGGATTCCGCTGAGCACCGTCCAGAGGAGGCGTAAGAAGCTAGAGCATGAATATCTCCTCAAGACTTACTCTTTAGATCCAATGAAATTAGGGTACAGACGCATCGACCTTCTCATATACACTCAAGGAGGGGAAACGATGAATATCGGCAAAGAACTACTGAAGCGAGAAGAGGTAAGCTCCGCTTTTAGAACAATAGGAGAGCATACTATCGATTTGCGCGCTGAAGTCTTTGTCAAAAACAACGGCATCTTGCTCGATCTCATGGAAGAAGTAAAGGCCATGAAGGGAGTCAGGGACGTAGTCTGGACTGAGGTAATCGCGACTATTGGAAGGAAGAGCTTTCTTAATCACATTGGAATTTAGGGCTAGAAAATTGAAATACAGAAGCAGAAGCGAAATCATTTCAAACATCCTGAGAGTTGTCGCCAGCAGTAAAGCTACAAAGACCAGACTGATGTACGGAGCCCAATTGTCATACACTCAGATCGAAGAGTACATGGGTTTCATATTGCAGCAGGGATTAATCAACCAAGTACCCGAGACCAACCTGTATCAGCTTTCGGAAAAGGGAATGCAGTACCTGAATTTATCTGATGAATTATCCCAATTGTTGGTTGAGCCGATCCTGAGACGAAATGAGCCATGAGGTCACGATCAGACATGAATCTACAAAGTGAAGTTTTCATGCAGCAAACTGTTCAATCATTAGTGTCCACTGAACTCAATTATCGTCCCTGCTTCAAATGCCAGAGACATCCCTCTTATCCCGAAATACCACCTGTTACATTACATCGTGGTCAAGTGTGCCTGATCTGTAACGGTGGGTTCAAATCCCACTTCCCGCGCTTGGCTACTTCAGGGATTATGACCCGAGGATTCATAAACCCGCCCGAGGCTCTATCCCCTCGGTCCAGAATCCCGCACACTTTCCTAACATTCTCTTGCAAAATGAATGAGTAAGAAACGGGAAAGCAATTGACGAATGCAAAGGACGTTCCCATCCTTGTCTACAGTACAAGGTTTGTGCCTTTCAACTGAAGCAAAATTCAAATGATTCATTGCTGAATCAAAGTGACATGGCGGCCGATTGTTTTCCAACCAAAGAAGGTGACGATGCCATTAATGAGCTCGAAATCCAAGATGGTCTCAAAACTATTGAGCGATACAAGTTTTTCACTGACAAAGAATGGGTTGACCTGGAAAAGAAAGAGGGAATAACAAAGAGAATTCTCGCACAGGTTCTTTGTAATCAATCGATAAATCTAGGAGCTTATGACGTCGCCAGCATTGACTGGTCGAAAATCTCCAAAGCCGAGATCCTTGAACTGTGTAGACAAGAACTGAAGGACATGGTGCACGTGAAGAATTTGATCGAAGAGGATGAACGATTGGGAAAAGGTTTACGAGACTAAGCCATTTCGTTCGGATCGTCTTTTCTCGCCTAGTGTCAGGTTCATTCTATTGAATGCCCGAACACTTGTCAACGGAATCCGATGAATCCAAGAACAATGAGTATAACGACCACAATGACTATGAGTCCTAAAACACTTACGCCAGCTTTGCTGTTTTTCCTTCGCAATATTGAATACATAATTTCCACTACATTCTATTTATGCAGCGTACTATAACTGTATGTTACGCAGTCACAAGTACAGCTTCGGGTTATTATTTCACAAACATCCTACTGATCGATATGGATATTCGATAGTTGACGGAGAGGGTTTAAGGAAATTCAACACTTCGCAATTGAATCAGGACAAGGGCGCTAGACAACTTCAATGTGCTTATTCTGTGCGTTAGAAAGACTTAGTTGCTTTCGAGAATGCCACCCAAAATGAAGCGGCACATTTCGAGTACTTTATCCTAGTTAGAACAAAAGTTGAGAAAGTCACAGACTGGCGTTTCATATTTATCTTATGGGTTTTCGGTCAAACAAAGGACGTTTTTTCACGGTTTTAATCGATGCGAACACTCGTAGACACACTTTTCCCAAGTTATTGGGCCTTATCTGGGAGGTCTGGTTTCATTTAACTTCTACCTATTTGAGGTTGGAGTAAATAGCAAATGTCATACGAAAGAATTGAAGGCAAGGAAAGAAAAGAACACGGAAAAGTCGAGGAAAAGCTTGGCAAAGATTATCATGACAAGGGCTTGGAAATAGAAGGCAAGTCAGAGCAAGAATACGGCAACGCAGAAGAGAAAGTCGGCAAGATGAACGAAAGAGAAGAGCAAAAAGACCGCTCAACAAACATGGGAAAT
>DATLTL010000057.1:0-2282 GCA_035533635.1 Nitrososphaerales archaeon | reverse complement strand
CTGTTCCAAGAGAGTACTGAGAACTCGAACCGGCCGCAATCGTTTCTTGCAGCTTCGTTAATGCATTTCATAAAAAGAGCCAGTCCAATCTTTTTCCGTCTAAATTTCTCGAGAACGAAAATGTCTTCAAGATAGAGAGTGTGTTTCGCAAGGAATGTAGAGTAGGTGTAGAAGTAAAAAGCGTAGCCAACGGGCTTTCTTCCAACAAACGCCAAGAAGATCTTAGCTCTTCTCTCTTCAAAGACATCGCTAATTATTCTGCGCCTTGCTTCTGCGTTTGGAGGGTCGAGGTGCTCGAACTTTGCGAGGCCAATAAGCAAATCGAGAAATGCTCGGGAGTCCTTTATGGTCGCTTTTCGAATTACAGCATTTTTCATTTCAGAATGTGCTTTGTTTGCACTTATGCGTGGCAAGAGTCAGTGATGTTTTACGCTTCGGTCGTAGTCCCTGAGCCCCAGAGCGACTATTTCACTCATTATTTTTGATTGATAGGTATTGTTCCCAGATTCCTTCGCAATGACGCTTTCGAGTTTTTCGTACACGTCGTCGTTAAGTTGGATGGTTATCGTTCGCATGTTTGGCTTGGTTGTCCCACCGCGGCCGAGGATTCTTTCGGTTGAGATTTCAGTTCCGTCGAGAGAGAGATATTTTCCGCACTGGGCGCATTTCTGCAAAGTCATGACTTGGGCCTTTCCACCCATGTCCACAGAATAAGTTCCGAACTCGCTTATCTCGAGATGCTGGCACGACAACATTTTGGTTCTGTCCGATTCTCTCTTATAAGAATGTGGTTCGACGGACCATGAGAGAGCTTTTCATTGACCGAAAGAAAGTACTGTCCGATTTGTCATGTTGAGACGGAAGTCGAATACGTGACGAAACCCGACGTAGACCTCAAGGTCTGCAAGAATTGCGGTGCCGCCGTTTCAATACTCTACAAGGATTACTAGCCATAAGTCATCTTTTCCTTTGCGTCAATATTTAATACTGTAATTCAGGATGCTGTTTCGCTCGCACGTGTCAAGTGAGTTCAAGAGATATCTCGTCTTCTCGTTCAACGCTGATCTGATCCTTCCGATATACTCTATCTTTCTTCCACTCCTGGCATACACTCTTAGGGCAAATGTCTTCGAGATCGGACTAGTTGGAGGAGCTGCAAATGCAGTTTACTGTTTTATGCCGTTCTTTATGGGACGATTCTCAGATAGACGAAGTGTAAGAAAATTCTTCGTGGCATCTTCGTTTGTTGTACTTTCGGTCGTTTCAGTCTCTTATATTTTTGTTCTAAATCCGATCACTTTGATAGTGGCACGAGTCTTTGAGGGAATCGGTTGGGCCATGCTGTGGCCCGCGGTTGAGGCAGTCGTAAGAGATTCAGGGTCAGACGCGAAAAAAGCGCTAAGCGTTTTCAACCTCACTTGGTCCGGTGCCGCAGCTATCGGTCCATTGGTAGGTTCTGCATTGATTTTTCTCACGACAATAAGAGACATGTTCATCGTCACATCAGCTATCATGATCGCAACGCTCGTTCTCAATTTAGTGTCGCTGCTCATGAAGAGAGAAGATCCTGTGATGATTGCTCCAACTCCGCAACCAATTGAAATGGTCTTATTGAGAGACCCAAAGAATAGATTCGGAACAGCGTTTTTCTTGTCTTCAATGACGCTTGCTGCTATCTCGACTGGAGTATTGTACACCTTCCTTCCAGCATACGCAAAATCCATCGATATATCGGTACTTTTGGTGGGGGTTGCCACTTTCATGTTTGGATTTGCTAGGTTTCTGGCTTACGTCCTTACCGTGAGAGAAAAATTCAGATCTATCTTGCTTGCTCGCGAAAACAGAGCAAAGAATGTGGTGATTTCTCTAGTCGTATTGTCGCTTTCTAGCTTGCTGGTTTTGATTCATAACACATCCGGAATTATTTACGTTGTAGCGTATGGAATTGCAGGTGCTAGTTATTCGGTCGTCTATGCAGTCTCACAGACAGTAATGATAGCGGAGGCCCATCCCGAGAAAGTTGGAAGGAGCGCGGGAATGTTCGAATCGTCTATTGGAGTAGGTCAGTCGCTCGGACCGATTGTTGGAGGTGCGATATCCAATGGATCACTCTCGACTCCATTCATTTTCCCTTCGGTGTCCCTAGTCGTATTTTTGCTCGCGCTTCCTGCAATAACAAGAAAACGCGGGTAACAGTTTTTTAGGTACAAGAGTTCAAACACAAATCCTTGCTTCATCCTGATTCGACGAGAGATAAGACTCGAGCGATACTCTACAAGCAG
>DATLTL010000056.1:0-4305 GCA_035533635.1 Nitrososphaerales archaeon | reverse complement strand
AGCAACTCTCTGATCACTTCGTCGAAAGTCACTCTCTTGCGAGATCTCCTCTTCATTACGGAGGCATATCGGTTGAGCGCCGAACGAGTCTCTTCGCTCACCTGAATCTTGGTCGACATCTAGCATTCTATTGGGTTTTTTCGTTATTTAGGCTGACTAGATTCAACTCTGAGTAAGGATAAAGGAGGATTGCAAGAATTATTCAAACCAAAGCAACTTTCTGCTTGGCGACAAGATTAGTCCGGCGCAATGGATTGCGTGTACACTTCATAATTTTGTCTTCAAACTTCGTATAGGTAGATTGGGTGAGCCTTTCGCCAGCCCTTAGGGACGACTTCTACCAAGCGTTTGGGCGTCCATCCCAGAATCGGAAAGTCAAAATTGACTATCCTCGTGCCAGGCTTCAGCTCCTTTGTGAACTTGGGCATAAGGAGGCTAAGAGTGTAGCCAGAAAGATACAAGGCAAGCACGTCAGCCCGTCCCAAACCAACCTCCTTGAAGTTTCTGCATGATATCTTGACTCGGCCAGACAAACCCAACTCCTTCACTTTGGCGAGGCAGTTCTTGACGAGCCGCTTTCGAATCTCCACTCCTATCGCCATGGCATGAAAATCTCTGGCGGCGACTATCAATATCCTGCCGTCGCCAGATCCGAGGTCGAAGACAGTTTCATTGCGTTTGAGAGAGGCCAATTTCAACGCAATCGGAATGATGTCCTCTGGCATCGGAACATACGGTTCGGTGTAGTTCATTCGCGACGAATGAATTCACGCATTAGATAAACTTCAATCAGAATCGCTGGGAGCAGTATTTGTCACTTTGCTTAATTTTGACATCCGACAGAATATTTTGCACTTTGACTGAGTTAGCCCCTCGACGCTTGTCAAAGGATCTTCGGAGCATAATCCCCGACAAAAATCAAACGGTGCCAGATGACTATGTAGCTGAGGAAATTCATGTTCAAATCCTACATCCTGCACTCGGGATTTCAGTGCGGCCGATATTTACTAATAAAAAGATTTGCAAAAATCTCTTTCAGTAATAAGAACAGTCGAACCATATGAGTATGGATCTAAACAGACAAAGATCCACAGGGGGCACGTATCCGCTAACAAATATGAGGATTTGGAGATTGTTCTTGAGCTAGCGTCTTCATCTGATTCAAATTCAATTTCTAATTTTGTTGCCTTAATTGCTCCAATCTCGCTTGGCATTCTTTATTTGGACTCTTTCTCTGCCTTAACTGCTTCTTCTAATCTCCTTTCTAACTCTGCAACTTCTTTTCTTTTTTCTGTCAGTTGTTCGGCAAGCGTTTCTGCAGGACTTTTGGTCACCAAATAATACCCTTGTTCAATCTCTTTCCCTCCAGTCAATGCTAGCGCATTTTTGGAGCCGAACACGATAAGCTCTCTCGGATTGGCTTCCAAGAATGCGGTGTTTGCAAGTACTTCGGATGCGTCTGCAAGCCTCATGCCCTTGTCTACTGCTTTTTCAACTCTTGTGGGATCTGTTGACTTTACTTTGCTTTTTGCAAAGCCCAGATTGCCAGCTTTGTCGACTTGAACCACCCGAGCATGATAGCCGCCCTTTGTTGTCGCCCGGAATGCGAAGACGCTGACCCTGCCGCTACCGTTGTAGTGGTAGCTGATGTTAGCGCATAAAGGCCTTCCAGCCCTTATGCTTTCAGTAGCATTAATGTAAAAATAAGCTCTTTGACTCCATTTAGCGTCTTCTGCAAAGGCTTCATCAGTAGTTACTTTGATAGCAAATACCCTTGATTCTGTCCTTTCTCTTGCGGAATCGCTCATATTATCACATTGAAATTAGTGAAGATTGTCATCTTCATAGCCTCCGAAAAAGTTAGCGGTTATTCCTTCTAGTCGAAATTGTCTAGTCTGCTTTATCTGCTTCACCGCGAAACACTTGGCTGTGTAAGTTGTGGAGATTACTAAACGATCTCTCCCACACACTTCGTGATTAGCTGTTTGGACCCGCTGAAGTCGCGTTCAGGGCCACGGCAGCCCTGATGAGAGCCTTAAAGGCGGCTTCGTTAATGCTTTCCCCTTCATGGATGTCGATGGCCCGTCTGACGGTTCCAGGTTGGTTGAACAGGTGAGAGGGGTCCTCCAGCGATGCGCCCTTGGCGAACGTCATCTTCACGTGGTCCTTGTAAACTTCACCGGTGCAGATCATCCCGTTGTGATACCAAACGGGAATTCCACTGGGGTTCGATGGTTTCATCCATTTCCTTTCTTCAAGGATTTCCGGATCGGCCTCCTTGATGAGCTGGCGTACCTTGGCGAGTGTTCTCCCCCGCCAGTCACGTAGCTCCCTAATTCTCGCGTCTTTCGGCTGAGATGGAGACGCGCCTCTCTGTAATCGAGTCTTCTTCATTAATCTTCACTTCTTTTCCTGCTGAACGGGCGTCACTAATAGCGTTTCAGCTGCGAGATCTGAATCAGGTTGCCGCAGGTGTCCTTCAGCTTGGCGATGGTCGAGCCGGTCACCTCGGTGGGCGGCATGGTGAACTCGGCGCCGCGGGCTTTGATCTGCTCGTAATCACCTTTGACGTCGTTGGTGAAGAACATGATCGCGGGCTGGCCCTGCTGAAACATGGCCTGTTGATAGGCCTTGGCCGCCGGGTTGTCGTTGAGCGCTAGCTGCAGCTCGATGCCATCTGGGTCTTCGAGTGAGGCCACTGTCAGCCAGCGATAAGGCCCGTTGCTGAAATCGGCCTTCTTGGCAAAGCCCAGCACCTTGGTGTAGAAGCGCAGAGCCTTTTCGTGGTCGTCCACGTACACGCTGATCACTTTGATTCTCATTGCTTTTCCCTCCGTCTTGTCATGTTCGCGGTGTGTGCCGCCCTTATCTTTGCGTCCATGCCATTCCTAGGGGGCGTGGGTACCCCCGTGTATCTAAAACTGTACGTAGAACTCTCATCCTCTCATTGTGAAGGAAATACCAATGCAAATATTACAACGTTCTTTCCAATTATATGCGACCATCATGCCGACGAGTATGGAAAAGGCAAGAGGAGGAGTAATTCGATATAGGACCAAGAAATTGCCAGGCGGGAAATACATGCATATCGCCGTCACCAAAAAGAAGGGCCCTCGTGGGGGAAAAACCATTGCAGGCCCCGTTCATAAAAAGAAAAAAGTGACAATCAAAACGTGATTGGAACGGGAGCTCTTCCACCCCTCGTCCCAACTCACATCTCCCCTTTCTACGGAGGAGATGCAGATTCAAGTTAGTACCGACCCAGATTTAAGCAAGCGGTATACGTTTGTCTTTGCCGTATCGTATCAACCCCAGTGTCCTCTATGCGACAGTTCAGAAGGTCGTTTTGGGCCAGATCGGTGGCAATGAGAAAATTGTTACGAGAGTTGTGAGGCTGAACGCACCATGGTTGTTGATCAAAAAGTTACAGTTTATCCCTGGTAATACACAGCATATCTGAATTCAAATGCGCAATTATCACCTGAAAATTCAGCGCGAGCATAAAATGAACTAGTACGTCATTTCAACTTTCCCAACATCGCCTTGATTTCTTGGATGGTTTGTCGCATAGTTTCTGAGTCAGTCGCGTTGGGTTCTAATTCAGTGTAACGATACAAGTCGTCCAGTGCCTGAGAGTATTTTCTTAATTGAAGATTGACTAGTCCCCGATCTCTAATCTCAGACGCCGAGTCTGGTGCTAGCTCGCAAATACAATCAAGAACATCGAGCGTTCTCTTGAGATCCTTGTTTTCTAGATAAATTGCTTTCAAGTTATTGAGCATGCGAATAAGAATTGAGCGCTTGCTTGAAGGAGCTAGAAGAGATTCGCCAAACGTTATTCTCCCTTCATACATTTGGTCGAGCATTTTATGCAAATTATCTTCTTCCACTAGGATACCTCTGTTAAATGGATCCAAGTATACCATGCGGCCGGCAGACTTTTTGTATCCGATCAGAAAATGACCCGGGAATCCGATTCCATATGCATCGAGGCCAAGCCTCCGAGCGAATTCAAGGTAAATGACGGAGATTGTTATTGGGATTCCTGTCCTTCTCTGCAAGACTTCGTCAAGGAGACTGTTTCTCGGATTGTAGTAATCTTCTGCGTTTCCCTTGAAAGAAAGCGCGTTGAAGAAAAAATCGTTCAGTTTTTCGAATTTTTCATCCATTGAAGCAAAGTTCATCGTTTCTTGTTTTGCCTTTTCGATCAGCGAATCTATCTTTACGATCTCGCTTTCAATGTCCAGATCAGGATGTTCAATGAGAGCTATGGCAACGCCCGCTCGGTAGAGTGGAATCTCATTG
>DATLTL010000055.1:0-7260 GCA_035533635.1 Nitrososphaerales archaeon | reverse complement strand
CACCGAGAAGCCCCAAAGATAGTATTCTTTGGAGTTTATTCGATCTTTTCAAATCATTTTTCGAAAAAAAGGTTGTATGTCTTTAACTTAATTGTTTATCCTTACGCTGCATCAATGATATCGTGCACATGTGGAATGAGGAGACTCTTAGATCTTATTTCTTACTCGATTCGTTAAGCAAATATTGGCTTGATTACCCGATTACTTGATGACTTTTTGTCCGAAAGCTCTCAAGCTATGCTTACCTCAATTGGAGAAATTACTCGCTCTAATGTTCTATTCCTCGCGAAGTCTAGGCAGGACGTCGCCCGACGATCAAAATGGCGGCTGCTCGTTTAGAGCTGGGAAACACTCGCGCCGGGTCAAAACCACTTTCTTTCAATAACGGTTCGAGCTCTGAGGGCAAGAATGGTTGTTCACCAACATAGAGCGTTCGGAAGTCCTTAGGTGCAGCAGTCAGTCGTGAAATGAAGTCCAGTCAATGCTATTAGAGGCTGACTAAATGTTCATGTGGCATCGCTAGCACTGTGTGCTACGCTTAGAGACTCTTGTAAGCAATAGGTCGCGGGATCAAATCCCGCCCGAGGCTCCATAACCCATGTGGCAGAATCCCTCACGCCAAAAATTGTCTTTTTACTGCATGAAACAGAAGGCAGGAAGGAAGCAGGATAGCAAAAAGTTCGTCAGCGCTCCGGACGACGTGTACGACTTAGTACAAGCTACAACGTAACTTCACTCTTGACCCGATCTGAAAAGATATCTCAGTAGGGTCATGAGAGGGGGCTGGACGCTGTGAGGTCGCTCTGAGAATAGAGTATCTGAATAACCTCAAGTCTGCTGCAAAAGATCAGCACAACCGGACTATGCTTGACTCATGTAATATGAAAGCCTTCTTCTACATAGGTGTATATACAACGTAATGCCCATTACAACTAGTGAAATCTTGACATGAGAATCGCGCAACAAAGAAGCACACTTCCAACAAGACAAAGTGATTTTGATAGCAAGTTTCAGAAGCGCAAGCTCGTTGGCTACCGAGCGAAGTAGAGTAGTTGAGCGAATTTGGCACAACAAGTTTCATCCGCAACAATAGCGGAAATAAAACAGGTTCCGATTTCAAGGGAGGGCAAAGTGGCGACAAAAAAGAGAGTCGTCAAAATACGACTTGAACTAGATAGCCCCTTGGTCGATCTCCAGGATTTCAACTATGAGCTGGGAGAGGTAAGACGCCATTTGGAATCCAGTTTGAAGTGGTTGAATGACCAAAGTCAATTAATAGAACCAAACCTCTCTGGCTGGCGAATAGGAACATTCATTGTTGACGACAACGATGACGAAAGCACAGAAGGAAGCAAGTAAATAACCATGACCGAAGAAATATACAAATCTTGGGCAGAGTCAGCGAAGAAGTTCATTTCATTTTCGATGATGCAGGAAACATCAGCATTTGCTCATTTCGAAGATTACTTTGAACAAATTGGAAGAATGTATTCTCAGATATATCAAGAATTGATCAGCGCTTATCTTGAGTTTCCAAAGGCACTAGCGATGAAAAATGTCAATACAATGGAATCTATATCCGCTAAACCGCGCGTAATTTATAGCACTTCGACGAAGGAAAACCCTCGGCCTCAATTGCTAATGCATTTTGAAGACTTTGCTGTCGGCGCTTCATTTTCGTCAGGCGAGACAATGGTAACAAGGGATGACATTCAGCGGTTTGCTGACCTCACGGGCGACCGAAATAGACTGCATCTTGATGATGAATTTGCGAAAAGCAACGGTTTTGATGGTGTGATTGATCATGGTCTGTTGACCCTGTCCATTGCTCTGGGATTATGGCACTCACTCGACCTTACAAATGGGACGATTCTCGCGTTTGCGGGATTGAGCAACGTTTCATTCAAAGCTCCAGTCTATCCTGGTGATAGACTAAGACTAACTGCCGAAGTGGTCGCAATGAGGGAATCGAAATCCAAACCAAAGGCGGGCCTCGTTACTTTGAAGATGAAGGTTCTTGACAGCCCGAAAGGCATCGTCGTACTGGAAGCAGAGCCAATCTTCTTGATTTCGAAAAGAGAGTATGCGTTAGACTGAGCTAGCAGTATGAATTGGTGAACAACTTATCGTTGTTGCTCGCTGGTAAGTAGGAGGAAAATTGGTCTGAGAACGGCAAATGCTAGAGTTGACTGGAGTAGGTGGTTAAATAGGTCATTTGTGGACAATCAAAGGGCATTTTGCTTTGTCAGATAAGAAGGGAAAGGGAAAAAATTCAACGGCAGCGTCGAGCGTACAAGATTTTAGCCAAAAGTTTGTAGAATCCCAATTAGAGTTGATGAAAAATGCAACCATGAGTCAGGCAGACGCATTCAGGAACTTTCTGGGGTCAATGCAAGCATTCACTAATTTTGGGGCTGTATTCAAAACAAACGTCCAAAAAGCAGGGCGAATCTCGATCCCTGAAGCCGAGCGAGCCGCTTTGGGAATCAGCGAAGGAGATCTCGTTCAAGTCGTCATCATGCCTTTAAAGCGCAAGGAATAACTGTAAGCGTCCATCCTGAGCCAATTATCGCCATTTATTGCCATAGAATGGCAATCCTTATATCAGACGCGCTACTATCTTATCCTTAGGTAAAATATCATGACAGAATCTAAGAACGAAAATGCGTCAACAGGAGTAAGAAACGCATACTTTGGAGTACTCAACCAGACCGCTGACTTTGCAAAGCAATCAACAGAATCAACGAAGAAGGTCATCGGTGCGACCCTTGATGCGCAGTCAGATATCTTAAAGACAGTGGGCGAAAGCAATTTGCACTCTTCTGCTGAAGATATTACGCGCCTGAGTTACGGATTCTTGGAATCGGCTGCAAAGCAGACCAGCCAAGGAATCAACATGGCTGCAAATGCATTCGCTGTATTCACTGATGCTGCACTCACTTGGCAGAAAGTCACTTTGGAAGCTCAGAAAAACGTCTTTCAGAGTTACAAAAGCTGGTTTACTGGATACAAGGCCTAAGCAAGAAAAATAACTTGCTTTTCAATCCAAATCGAGAAAGGTGAAATTGGGGAATTTTTCTGATTTCCCCGTTCCCGTCCTTCTCTCCCCATGTTTTTCTTCGTTTTAGTTACTCTATACGGAATGTTCTCTTATCCATTCAGCAACTCTCGGCCATAATTCCTTTTGAGCTTTGCCACTTACGGAGATTCCGATGTGACCCGACGGGAAGGAAATCGTTTCTTTATCCTTGCTTGAAGTCAGGTCGTTCAGCGGTGTGCTGGAATCCGGTGGCACTATGTTATCTTCCTCTCCGACAATATTGAGGAGCGGCATATCTATCCGCTTTAGATTCACCTTCTTTCCATCTATTGCAAACTCGCCCTTGACTAGAAGATTCTTTTGGTACAGATCCTTGATGAACTGTCTGTAAACTTCTCCCGGCACATCGGGGCTATCAAAGATCCACTTTTCCATCCTATCAAAATTTTCCACATATTGCTTGTCGTCGATATTGTCGTAGTATTTGACGTATTTGTCTACCAGTAACCCAACTGGATTTAGCAACAGGAAAGATGAATTCAAGAACTGTGATGGTACATTGCCAAACGTATCGACAATTTTGTCCGCATCTATGAACCTACTCCAAACATTGAGTATGCCAGACTGTGTTGAGAAATCTATGGATGCTGCCTGCACGATCAGATTCTTCACCTTGGAAGGGTGAAGTGCCGCGTATATTGCTGCAAAGGTGCCCCCCATGCAGTATCCCTGAAGAGTAATACCATCAACATGGGATCTCTTCAGGATTACATCGACCGCTTCGTCGATCATTTCTATGTGATCTCCTATCGTTTGAAACTTGTCAATTGGAGCAGGATTCCCCCAGTCAATCATGTAAACATCGATACCGCTTTCCAGGTACCTCCTTACTACACTTCTGTCCTGTTGTAGGTCAAGAATGTAATACCTGTTTATCAAGGCAAATACTATCAGAACTGGAGTATGGACAATCTTTTCCTTCCTGATTTGTTCGTAATGGAGGAGCTTGATTCTACCGCTGGTGTAAACTACCTCGGAAGGCGTTCTGTCCATCTCTTTGTGTACGTCATGCAATTTCTTCTCCTCAGATTCTGTTGCTGTTGCCAAAATACTTGTCACTTAACCGCAATAATGCAATAAATTCTCATTTGAACAACATTATTTGCCAAAGGAGGTTGCTCTCTTTTGGAACTCTTAATTTTTCTTCTTCCTGCTGGAAGTTGGTGAAGAATCCGAGGAAGCGAATTTCGAAAGTTTCTTTTTCAATTCGTGAATCTCTTTGTATATGCTATCAATTTCTGATCTTGTGGGGATGTTCATAGATCTGTAATATTTTTCCGCCATTGAATCAGATTTCTCCTTAACGTCAAGATATTTGGAAAGTAGACTTGCCAACTTTGAGGAGAAACCAGGATCATGTAGAAGATGATCCATTTTGCCTTCGAGTTCTTCCACCCAAACATTATAGATCTGTTTCATGTAGTCGTCGGGCGAAGTGGCCTGAGCTTTAGCAGTCATCGCATTGAGTTTTGCGAACACGCTTGAGCTCGCCTCAAGCCAAGTCTTCGAGAAATCGAGGGAGACATCCACCCACTCCTTGTAGAGATCTAACGAGCCATTGAGCAAGTCCCCATAGTCTTTTTGTGAGCTCATCGGGGTGCCTCCGATTCCTTGAATCATCATAGTGTACGGGAAAGAAAGCATCCCTTCCATGAGCTTTGACCAGTCTTTGGTCCAGTCTGGTGCATCAGTCGCAGAGGACGATGGCGTGGAAAAGGGGGGAGATGTCTCGCCCTTAATTAGTGACCACGGAGAGAGAAACTTCTTTGTGTTCTCGAGCCACGCTTTGTAGAATTTTTCATACGCTGCCGGTTCCATTTCTTATATTCACAATCCTTCCATTTTGTTTCCCTAAATTCCGAAATTCCTGAAGTAAGGTTGAATAGGAGACAGCTTGTAATAAGCTCATATAAATTGGCTGCAATTGTTTCTCAGGAGTCGGCGAAAGACCTTTCGGGGAAAATCTCGCTTGTAACAGGTGCGTCGAGAGGCATCGGAGCAGGGATTGCGATAGCGCTTGCAAAAGCTGGCTCCGACGTCATCGTAAATTACTCCAAAGAAGAGCTTGCCGCAGAAGAAGTAACAAGTACAATTGTGACACATGGAAGAAATGCCACAAAGGCAAAATTCGATGTTTCGAATTTTATTGACGCAAACACATCAATAAACAATATCGCTGCTGAGCTTGGGCACATCGACATACTTGTGAACAACGCCGGGATAAACAGAGACAGAACGTTGCTTAAAATGAGCCGCGAAGAGTGGGAGGAGGTCCTGAGCGTAAATCTGTCAGGGGTATTCAACGTCACAAAGGCAGTTCTTCCCCACATGATAAAGGCCGGCGGGGGAAGAATAATTAACATGTCGTCAATTATTGGCGTGGCAGGAAACATCGGACAATCAAATTACGCCGCATCCAAAGCTGGGATTATAGGTTTCAGCAAATCCATCGCAAAGGAGCTTGCTTCCAAACAAATAACCGTAAATGTGATTGCACCTAGTTTTACGGCGACTAAAATGGTCAACGACTTGCCCCAAGAAATAAGAGACGATCTTCTCTCGAGGATACCAATGCGAAGATTTGCGAATCCCCAAGAGATAGGCGATTTCGTCGCCTACCTTGCATCGCCTAGAGCGGCGTACATCACCGGAGAAGTGATCACGATGAGCGGTGGGCTCAATCTATAGCAATGAGCAACTCAGCTTGTTATGACAAATCGGCCGCGTATACACTTAGGAAAGGTCGAAATCCGTTTTTTTCATAGAAGCCAAAAGCAGGAGTGTTCTGAGTCGGAAACTCCGCGGTTACCGATTTGATATCCGCATCTTTCAGCCGTTGGAGTGCTTTGTCGAGAAGCGCCTTTCCAACTTCCTTGTGCCTTGATCGAGGCATCACGTAGAATTCTACGATATTCCCCCACTTTTTTGAACCGTAGAATGAGTCCGTCTTTATCTCAATACGAATCAGTCCTATCACTCCTGTTTCGGACTTTGCAACAAGAATTATTTGATCGTCTCGACCCATTCTCCTACTGATGTCCGCTTTCATATCGCTCGGCATCTTGTCTTTGAGCTCAATGGTGGGTTCAAATTCAGAATTAAGACTCCAGAACTTGTAAACAATTTCGCTCGCCTCTTCCAGATCCTCGGGTCCGAGGTTTTGAACTTGCACGGTCATAATTGCCGAGCAAGCTATCTGTCCCTTTAAACATTATAGAGCATCCCATGCAGCGCTGATTTGCAGAGTTCACGTTGGTTGTTTTTCGTCACATCATCAAAATTCCGACTTGTCCAATGCATTCCATCAATTTCTTGCGGAGTTTTTTTCAGATAACATGTCCATCAATAGAGCAATGCAAGAGAGTCTCCTGAGCGTCATGGTAACATCCCTCTCTAGGGCTTTACTCCCGTAAGGGCTCCTGCTCTAATGGTCATTCGATACCTTACCGAGTTCGTCCAGGACCTCAAGATGATCTTCCGCAATTTGCTCCCTTGGAAGAGCCGACATCTTGTAAAAGCCTGCTTCGACGAACGGTTCATTAGCTGTCAATGTTTTCCCTTCGTCCAAGAGGATAGCTTCGTATACAAAGACAATGTCCCAATGAGCTCCGAGATAGGATTGCATTGAGACAAAGTTGACCTTCAAGTTCTCCGTCCCATTTATCTGATCGCCAAGAAGTCTAACAGCAACGCGCCAAGGATCTTCTCCGAAATTTAGGATCTTCGCAGGGAGCAAGAGTTTTCCTCTTTTGAACTGAATCGGGTGTTTGGAACCGGCCTTGAGAAGTACAATTGAATCCCCTTGGCTATTCTTTAGCAATACAAAAGAGGAAATATGGAGGTTCTCACCGTGCGTACTTGTACGCTTCGGAAGAGTCCATGCTGGCTTTTCTCTATCCTCGTCAGATGGTTGCATCGCGTTCAAATTCTCGATTTAGTTTTCCATTCTTCAACTTATACATTCTGTGGGAAAAATTCGGCGCCGCTACCTTACAACGAGAACCTGGATATCGGTGTTCGCCACGACTCCCGATGAAACACTTCCCAAGAAAAGCCTCTTTGGTCTATCGAGACCCCTCGTTCCAATGACAATAAGATCTACTCCTTCGCTCTTTGCTTTGTCAGTTATTGCAGACACTGGAGACGAATTTGCCCTTACG
>DATLTL010000054.1:0-5376 GCA_035533635.1 Nitrososphaerales archaeon | reverse complement strand
AGTTTCCGAGGATGTCGAAGACTATGGAAGCTATTTTGAAGGAGGGTGGACTGTTGCCCTACGTCGAAAAATACGGCGATCTGCTTCTGGCATGAGCCGCCAGTACAAAATCGCCGTTCTGAAGGGAGACGGAATCGGCCCAGAGGTCGTTACGAGCGCCACAGATGTTCTTTCTGCTGCGGCTGAGAGAAATTCACTCAATATTCGCTATTCCTATTTTCCGATCGGATGGGAAGCGTACAAATCTTTTGGACGAACACTTCCTCCAGACACCTTGAGTGGCATGAAGGAATGCGACGGATGGATACTTGGTCCGTTGTCAGCGGGCAGCTACCCAAAAGATGATATGGATTACCCGATGGCCTCTGGCAAATTACGCAAACATTTTGATCTTTTCGCTAATATTCGCCCCGTGAAATCCTTCTTGAAGGGCTCGAAGAAACAAGTTGACCTAGTTATTGTCAGAGAAAACACTGAAGATTTCTACCCTGATAGAAACCTGTTCAAGGGTTACGGAGAGTTCTGGCCGAACGAGGATACCGTTATTTCTCTCCGAGTTGTGACGCGTAAGGCTTGCAAGCGCATTTCGGAAACTGCTTTCAGTCTAGCCAAATCTAGAGCGAAGAAGAAACTAGTGACTGCGGTTCACAAGGCAAATGTTCTGATTGAGGGCGACGGTCTTTTCATGGAAGAAGTCCGAAGAGTTTCAAAAGGATTCACGGAAGTGACTTTGAATGACGGACTGGTTGATTCCATTGGGATGCAGCTGGTCTTGTCGCCAGAGAAATTTGACGTAATTGTCACTACGAATCTTTTTGGCGACATTCTGTCGGATGTGGCCGCTGCAGAAGTAGGCGGTCTTGGCCTGGCACCTTCGCTAAACGCGGGAGAAAAGTATGCAATGGCTCAGGCGGTTCACGGTAGCGCACCTGACATCGCGGGTAAGGGAATCGCTAACCCCGTGGCAGAAATTCTTTCGACATCAATGTTACTGGAATGGTTGTATGCTCAGCTCGGTGATTACATCTTGAAGAAATGTGCTGTGACCATTGAGAATGCGGTACGCGAGACTCTGGCACATGGTGATTCAAAATCACTCACATTAGACATGGGAGGAAACGCAAGCACTCAGGAATTTACGTCCGAAGTTGTCAAAAGAATTGCAAGTATTTAGCCACACTTTCACTTGAGATTGAGTGGATAAACGGAAATATAGTAAGCCAGACAGTCTACTTTTCGCGGTAATTCGAAAACGGAAAGCCAGACAAACATTCGCAGACAAAAGCCCGCGATCTGCCCGTTATGCAATAACGAAATGATTTTCATCCAATCCTGCCACGTGCGATGTAACGTCTGCGGAACGGAGCTCTCTTGTGAAGACAAAGGTTGGTTCTGGGGCTAATTTCGCATACTCCTCAGAAATATTACGGTCAGATTCCATCATTTTTACTAGAAAAATAGAATACTCCAGGGAATTCATAAGAACAGGATAATCTTACGAATGATTGTACCAAATTTGTCATCGGTTTCTCGCAAATTCTTTGGAACGAATGGCATCCGAGGAATCCCCGGCAAGGATCTAACGCTGGAATTTCTCGCCGAAATGTCGCAATCGATTGGGACATATCTGGGTGATTCGAAACCAGTTCTCGTAGGTCACGATGTCAGAAATTCATCTCCCACATTGACAAAAACTGTCTTATCTGGAATACTATCTGCCGGAAACGACGCAAACGCTGCGGGCCTCGCACCAACTCCCGCGCATCAATTTGGGGTGCGTACCCTCGGTTACAACGGAGGTATCATAGTCACTGCGTCACACAATCCGCCCCAGTACAATGGAATCAAACTAGTCGGTCCGGACGGAGTGGAGGTGAAGCGCGAATCGGAGGCAGAAGTCGAGTCAATTTATATTGAAAAAAGATATAACCATGCAGACTGGCAGTCGGTTGGAACCCTCGGAAAAGAGACTCGAGTCGTAGAGAATTACATTCGAGGAATTATGTCTCAGGTAAGTATCCCTAAGATTTCGGAAAGAAAGTTCATAATTGTTCTCGATGTCGGAAACGGGGCCCAGGCAGTCTCCGCCCCGTACCTATGTGAGCGGCTAGGGTGCAAGGTAATCACCATCAATGGACAGGCAGACGGAAACTTTCCTGGAAGGGGACCAGAGCCCACTCCCTCTGTTCTGAAGGACTTGTCTGACGCTGTAAAATCGTACAGCGCTGATTTGGGGGTGGCCTACGATGGAGACGGTGACAGAAGCTTGTTTTGCGACGAGAACGGAATCATTTACTGGGGCGACAGAACTGGCTCCATGCTCGTCGATCATCTTCTGGCAAAACACGCAGGCTGGTCAGTCGCGACGACGGTGAGTACCTCATCCCTTGTTGGAGCTGTGGCGGCGAATCATGGTGCAAGCGTAATTTGGACCAAAGTTGGTAGCGTTGATGTTTCGAGAGCTATGATTGACAACAACACGCCGCTAGGTCTAGAGGAAAACGGTGGCTTCTTTTACGGACCGCACATTCCAGTACGGGATGGAGCCATGGCTACAGCTCTTGTTTTGGAGGCGCTTGCATTCAAACAACAGAGTTTCTCTAAGACACTTTCCCAACTTCAAATGTTTTACCAAAAGAAGAGTAAGTTTGATTGCCCGAACGAAAAGAAGGGGCAAGTCATGTCAATCTTGGAGCAGAAAATCGCAAAGGAAGGTAGAATCGATCGCACTGACGGCTTGAAAATATGGATTGATGACAAGAGTTGGGTTCTTTTGAGAGCGAGCGGTACCGAGCCATTGATCAGAATGTTCGCCGAGTCTAGCGTTGAAGAAAAACTCGATTCTATCAATCGGAAATACGAATCAATAGTTCAAGAAACGATCAAATCGAGCTAATTATCTTCTGAAGTTAACCCACCCGCGCCGCTCAATTTCCCACTCTTTGTAAACGACGGAATTTGTTCCCATTGGAGGTTTACCCACGACCCTGCCAATTGCCTTAATGCCCATTCGAGACAAGATTCTCGCATGCGCTGAATTGAAGGTGCAAACTAATTCGAATTCCTCGCCACCAAATAGCGCCAAATCATGTGGTCTAAGCTTGTTGATACTTGCGAAATTCTCAACTCCTAGGGTAGTTGGAATCTCATCTAACACGAAGTTGACGTTGCTTGATTCCGCGAGATGAAACAAGGATATCGCGAGACCGTCTGAAGAATCAGTAGCACTTGAAAGAAAACGCGATGCCTTCAATCCTAGGTCGAGCTTTGCTCGTGGATTAAGCACAGAGCCTACTGCTTTTCGCTCGAATAAGCCGCCTTTCGATCTTGCTTTTCCAAGTAAAAGAAGCAACCCTGCAGCTTGATGCCCAAAGGTCCCACTCACGCCGACAAGATCGCCTGGACTCGCACTACTTCTCTTTACAACTCTATCACTCAATCCGAACATTGTGCAATCGATTACAGTGTCAGCTTTGGTGGCATTTGTGTCTCCACCAATGATCTTCAGGCCATACTCCTTTTGCGCTGACTTGAATCCAGACGCCATACTGAGAAGATATCTTCTTGTTGCTTTCTTGCCCGGGAGTCCTAGTGATATGATGCAGAATGACGGCCTGACCCCTTTTGCGGCAAAGTCGCTTACGCACGAAACGACAGCTTTTCTCGCCATTTGTGACGGGGTCATTTGCTTGGGAGCGTCAGTAGCTGCAACAAGCATGTCTGATTTTGCGACGACAAACCTCTTAGAACTGTTCGCAATCCAAGCGGCGTCGTCAGCAAAAGGATCGATTTTCTTAGATGTCCCAATCTTCTTCCAGATAAAGTTGATAATTTCTTCTTCATTAAGTGAATTTGTCAACCGAGTCATTCGCTCCCCAACTCATAGTATCGTGCTCAAGGCCACCGGCAATTTCGGATATCTTGTTAGAATATTCAATTACCAAGTCTTTGGCTCTTTGCAGGGTTTTTGCTTCTGCCGACACGCGGATTACATTCTCGGTATTTGACGTTCTAATCAGTACCCAAGATTTGTCTTCGGGAAACAGTTTCACGCCGTCGGTGAGATCAGCGCCGGGCTCTGTGTTGATAATATTCTTGAGTATCACTGGTCCCAAACTACGATCAATTCTCACATTCCGGCGGTCTTGAAAGTAAACTGAAAATTGCGAGAGAAGATCTTTGAGGGAACCCTCTGACTTGATCATACGTGTTATTGTTGTAGCTCCATAGACTCCATCTCGGCACATTACGAATCCTGGTTCAATGTATCCTCCAGAGCTTCCCTCGCCACCAGCTCCGCAATCGTTTTCAATGATCTTTCTTACAACGTTCGGTTCGCCAACCTTGGAACGGACAATTTTTCCAGTGTATTCCCTTACTAGATCCTCTGCAGCGAGCGTAGTGTCTACGCTAATTGCGACAGTTCTATTTCTTGAATTCTCCAGAAAATATCTCAAGCAAATTAACAGAGTCGCGTCTCCAGTAAGCTTCTTCCCGCTTGCGTCCACAATTACCAGTCTGTCTGCATCGCAATCAAAGGCAAAACCGACATCGCACTTGGAATCTACTACGATATCGGACAACGCTGTGAGGGGATCGACAGTGGGATCTATTATCCTTGGAAAAATACCAGGTGTTGAGTGTATAGTATGAACATCGCAACCTTGTCCGCTGATCAGATTTGGAATAAACAAACAACCCACGCCCCCGGCAAGATCGAGCGCGACTCTCACGCCTTTTGCTGAATCCCTGCCTGCCTTATTTCTCAATATTTCATGATATACCGGCCTACTCGCAAATACTTGCCCGAATCTTGGTGCGAAAGTGGAAGGTGAATTTTGTATATCTGCAAGCTCGTTTTCGAAAATTCCTCTCCCAGGTCTTGTGACAAACTTGATTCCGTTCCACTCCGGTGGGTTGTGCGAAGCCGTAACCATGATCCCTCCATCAAGGTTTCGAACTGAAACCTCTTTGAAAACGCTTGGAGTCGAAGAATATTCTAAATCAAATACTGTGCATCCAGCCCCAGTTAATCCCGACACGACTGCACCTTTTAGTATCGAAGCAGTTTTTCGAGTATCTGTTGCAATTGCTATCCTTCCACCTTTCAAATAGTTGCCAAATTTGAGAGCAAGATTAGATACTTGCACAACGCTAAGATCATGGTTCACAACTCCACGAACACCAGAAACTGTAACTATTGCCAATCTTCAGATTACATCTCGCCAAATATTGTGGTACGCAACTCTAAAGCGCTGCCTCCATATTTATTATATAACATATCGCCGTCGAATATCTGTACAGACGTGCCGTGGTAGCTCAGCCTGGCCAGAGCGATTGCCTCGTACGCGATTTCACTATTTCAAAGTAAATTGC
>DATLTL010000053.1:0-2680 GCA_035533635.1 Nitrososphaerales archaeon | reverse complement strand
TTCAAGGGATTATGTCAAATTGAGTAAAACACGTTCAGAAACACAGATCTTGCAATCTTTTTCAGATGCGTTGGTCTCATTGGTTCGAGATGCCTCTGATTCAGTAGTACAAGTAAGCTCCGGAAGGGGCATTGGAACTGGTGTTGTGTGGGACAAGGAAGGGCTCATTGCAACAAATAGCCATGTGATAGGTAGAGCGAACAAATTGGAAGTTGCCTTCGTAGGTGGCGAGCGACTAGCAGCTGCGGTAGTGGGGCAAGACAGGTTCTCAGACGTCGCCGTGTTGAAGGTTGAGAAAGGAAAGATGAAGCCGATTGAGCGCGGAGATTCGGAAGATCTTGCGACGGGTCAGTTTGTTCTAGCTCTGGCAAATCCATTTGGAGACAGGGTCGGCGCCTCATCGGGAATAATCACAAATCCGAGGGGGAAGATGGGCGGACCTTGGTCGGATAACCTCGTGATTACGGATGTGCGCTTGAACCGTGGCTATTCTGGCGGTCCACTCATGGATGCATCAGGGAGAATGATCGGAATGAACGCAGCAATGTTTGCAAATAGAGGAATCGCTATTCCAATCAGAGCTGTATCTACAGTAATCTCGGAGCTTTCGAAAAGCGGATCCATAAAGAGGGCATATCTCGGTATAGTCTCGAATCCCATCACTCTTCCTGAGGAATCTGCAAAAGAATTAGGCCAGAGCGAAGGGTTGATTGTCCTCTCAGTTGAGCCAGGAACACCGGCAAAGAAGGCAGGAGTCGCAGTGGGGGATATTCTGGTAGGACTTGATTCCAAACGGGTTGAAAGCTACTTTGATCTGCACGGTCTTCTGACAGGTGGAGTGATAGGAAAGGAAACGAGCTTGTCCGTTCTTCGTAGCGAAAAACTCACTGAGCTGAAAATTACGCCCGTGGAAGCTTAATCTGCGAGGAATCCAGTGGTTAAGGCGAGCTTGCTTTGACCACAACTCTTCGAGATTACGTGTAATGAGCTTTAGACCGCAGACGAAATTTTTTTGCTTGTGGTTACTTTTGTTAGATGTCGATCGAAGCGTTAATACGCGCTCGCGTTGATATCAAGAAATGAATTAATGAACGAGACATGGTGCATAAGCTTGAACTTAGCAACGTCGATTCTGGCTACAACAACAATACAATCCTGCACAACGTGACGTTCACGGCGCAGGAATCTTCAATCTACGTTGTTTTGGGTCCAAATGGTTCTGGTAAGACAACTCTTTTTCGGACCATTGCAGGAATACTAGAGCCCTTCGCTGGCATGGTCTCCCTTGATGGTGAAAGTATCTCAGATTCCAAAGAAATTCGAAAACGCATTAACTATCTCTCACATTTCAATGCCATCCCGGAAGAAATGACTGTCCGCGCGGCGCTTGAATTCTACTCCAACATTGAAGGGGGTAACGTGGACGAAGTAATATCAATCCTGAATCTTGAACCTCTCCAGAGAATGAAATTCTCCGATCTCTCTCAGGGACAAAAGAAGCGCGTTTCGATTGCAAAGGTATTCCTGAGGGAGAGGGATCTCTACCTGCTGGACGAACCGACGGCGAGCCTTGACCCGGCGGCTGCAAAGGAGGTTCGCGACCTCGTTTTAAGACTGAGCAAAGACAAGCTCGTACTCTATTCTTCGCACAATCTTTACGAGGCTAGCGACATTGGCACTAATTTGATTCTGATCAAGGGCGGAACAGTAGCTTATTTTGACAAAATAAAAAACGTAAAATCGAAGGAGTACCGAGTAGGTTTCAAAGTCAACCAAGATATTTCCAAGATCATCGACGCAAAACTTGGCGAAGGAGGATATTACGTTCTAAGCGTCTCCTCTCCAGAGGAGGCAGCTGCAGCACTGAAACAATTGGTCGAACGCGGTGTTCTCGTAACCGAAATGCGCGAACTAGGGAACCCTCTACAAGAACTCTTTGATAAGCCAGTCTAACCGTTCTCTTTTTGCCGCTAACAAATGATGGAATAAATCTTATCGATTCTTAAGCTACGAACAAAAGTACGGGCCCGGTGGGATTTGAACCCACGATCTCTGCCTTAGAGGGGCAACGCCTTATCCATTCTAGGCATAAATGCATACTAGGCCACGGGCCCACGCGAAATTGGAAGTTTCAAAATAAGCTATTAAGAGTTCCGAGATATCTCAATTAGATTTCGATAACTCTTTCACGAGCTCTTGCGCGCGGTCAAATCTTATCTTCTTTTCTTCGACCATTTTCTGGGCAACAATATCGACCAACTCGCCGGTGGCACCAGCTGATGTCGCGACATTTCTGGCGTGGAGTTTCATGTGCCCTCTCTGGATTCCTTCAGCAGACAAGGCCCGTAGTGCCGCAAAATTTTGAGCCAGACCTACAGACGCAATCACCTCTGCAAATTCGATTGCGCTCTTGACACCAAGTATCTTCACACATGCTTTCGCGACTGGATGCACAGCAGAGGCTCCGCCGATCAATCCTACCGCGACTGGCATTTCTATCGTGCCGACCAAATTGCCGTTCTCATCTTTCTCGTATGTGGTCAGCGATCTGTAGCGACCCTGTCTAGCTGCATAGGAATGAGCTCCAGCTTCCAACGCTCGGGTGTCCTGACCGGTTGCCAGCGCAACAGCGATGACGCCGTTCATTATTCCCTTGTTGTGGGTTGCGCATCTGTATGGG
>DATLTL010000052.1:0-2533 GCA_035533635.1 Nitrososphaerales archaeon | reverse complement strand
GATGCAAAGATTGCTGTAATACTTCCAAACCTACCGCAGTTTGTAATTTGCTTCTATGGTGCTCTAAAAGTCGGATCAATAATCGTTCCATGCAATCCGCTTTACAGGGAAAAGGAAATCGAATTCCAGTTAAATGACGCTGAAGCGGAGGTAGTAGTCATTTTGAACAACGTGTACCCGCCAAACGACTTTTACGCGGAATTCGAGAAGGCTAGACCCCACCTTCCCAAACTAAGGCACGTTTTCGTTACCTCAATCACAGACTATCTTCCTCCGATAAAGAAACAACTCGCAGGACCAGTCAGAAAAATAAAGACCCTAAAGAAGACTGACACAGTAAATCTGGTCGATTTTCTATCAAAACAATCCAAGAAAGAGCCACCGTCAGCGCAGATTGACCCGGTCGAAGACATTGCAGTTCTTCAATACACTGGGGGGACGACAGGAATCTCAAAGGGAGCTATGCTCACTCATTACAATTTGCTCTCGAATACTATTATGTTGATGGACTGGACTGATTCAGGAAAGGGTGACAAGGTTCTTGCGGTGATACCCTTTTTCCACATTTACGGCCTTACAGTCGCCATGAATTCAGCAATCAACGTTGGGGAAGAAATGGTTCTCCTCCCAGCATTTCACGTCAAGGAGGTCTTGGAAACAATTCACAAGCACGGAATCGCTATTTTTCCTGGTGTTGCAACAATGTACATAGCACTACTCAACTTTCCAGATCTTCCAAAATACTCAATTCGAACAGTCAGGAAATGTGTTTCTGGCGCGGCACCTCTTCCAGTTGAGGTCCAGAAGAAGTTTAACGAAATCACAGGAGGAAACTTGGTGGAAGGGTACGGTCTGACCGAAGCGAGTCCTGTGACTCATTGCAACCCAATCGGCGATGGAGCAGTGGTAAAAGCAGGATCCATAGGTGTCCCTCTCCCGGACACCGACGCTAAGATAGTTGATACCGAGACCGGTTTGAGAGATATGCCCGTGGGTGAGGAGGGTGAGCTTGCGATAAAAGGTCCCCAAGTAATGAAGGGATACTGGAATCGGCGTGATGAAACTGCAACGGTCTTCAAGAATGGTTGGTTACTGACCGGGGACATCGCCAAGATGGACGGGGACGGCTATTTCTACATCGTCGATCGAAAGAAGGATCTGATAGACGCATCAGGATTCAAGGTTTGGCCTAGAGAGGTCGAGGAGGTCTTGTTCACACACCCGGACATCAAGGAGGCGGCGGTTGTGGGAGTAAAGGACCAATATCGAGGCGAGACAGTTAAGGCATTCATAGTTCTGAAGGACAAGAACAAGAATCCGGGAGCCGAAGCAATTCAATTCTATTGTAAATCGCTGATTGCTCCTTACAAGGTTCCGAAGATATTCGAGTTCCGAGACGAACTGCCAAAGACGCTAGTTGGAAAGGTACTGAGAAGAAAACTCAGAGAAGAGAACAGCGCAGCTAGTTAGATGCCTAAAAGAGAACTCGCGATTTGTCCCTTTAGTGCTTCATTCGGCTCGATGTAGATCTGAGTGACTCTGGCGTCTCGCAAATAGCGCTCCACCGGATAGTCCCTGATGAATCCATATCCGCCGTGAATCCTAATCGAGTGTCGAGCAGCTTGCACTGCGGCGTTGGAAGCAGCGACCTTTGCGATGGCGCTGTCTCTCTGAAGTGTGGGAATCGAAAGTAGCTCTGATGCGACCGAATAAGTGATTGAGCGCGCGCTCTGAATTGCTATTTCATCTTGAGCGATAAAATCTTTGACTGCATAGAACTTTGCAATTTTTGTGTTGAACTGCGACCTTTCGTTCGAATACTTGATCGCGGCTTCAAGCGATGCCTGCGCGATCCCTAGCGCCTGCGCAGCTACCGCTAATCTCGATCTCGCAAGCAACTGCTCTAGAATTGTTCCTGAGTGCTGTAGGTCAAAAGCTAGCGCGTCCGCTGGGAGCTTGACATTGCGAAAGGAAATACTCGCAGTTTCGGAAGCTCTCATCCCAAGTAGTTTCTTGGCTTCCCCTACTTCGAATCCCGAATCCATTCCAGCATTATCTTTTGAAAAGCAGATTATTGCTCTGCTTCCATCAATCAGCTTCGCAAGAACTAGAAATATTCCTGCCGACGCAGCATTCATTATGTATTCAGAAGATCCATTTAGAATGATTTGATTGTTCTCTATCTTGCAGGAAACTGTCGATTTCGGATCGATCGAGAACGCTCCGAGAGTTCCTGATGCGAGCTTTGGAAGCAAATTACTTTTCAAAATCGAATTCGAGGATGCAATCAAGGCCTCCGCGACTACCGCGTTATGAAATGAAATCTGAGCCCCAAGAGATCCCGAGGCTTTGCACAATTCCTCAATTGCTAGAACAAGACTCAGGAAATCCGTCCCAGCTCCACCATATTCTTGAGGTATAGTTATACCGTACAAACCAAAACCAGGTAGTTTCCGCTTTAATTCATCGGGAACCTTTCCCTCCCAGTCGATCCTTGACGCAACCGTAGAGATCTCTGCCTGCGCTAGTTCGC